>CALXDE010000257.1 GCA_944386965.1 uncultured Oscillospiraceae bacterium | reverse complement strand
TGGACGTCCCTCCCACGCCGGCGGTCATCGCCCGGTACAGCGCCATCAACGCCCAGCAGTGGCGGTTGCTGGAGGAGGGGAAGTTCACCCGGGATGAGATCCTGACCCGGCGCTTCGACATCCTGTTCCGGGAGCTGGGGGTGGAGCGCTCCAGCGCTCTGGCCCGGCGGACTTATGAGCAGTTTCTGGGGCAGGGACACATCTTCATCCCCGGGGCGGAGGAACTGCTCAAAGCCCTGGCGCCCCGGTATGCCCTCTATCTGGTGTCCAACGGCACCGCCGCCGTCCAGGCCGGGCGCATTGCCAGCGCCGGCATCGCTTCCTATTTCCGGAAAATTTTCATCTCCGAGCAGATGGGCCTCCACAAGCCCCAGAAAGAATTTTTTGACGCCTGCTTTGCCGCCATCCCCGGTTTTCACAGGGAGGAGGCCCTCATCATCGGGGACAGCCTGACCTCGGACATCCGGGGCGGCGACAACGCGGGCATCCGCACCTGCTGGTTCAACCCCCAGGGGAAGCCGCGGCTGGAGGGCGTCCGCGTGGACTACGAGGTGTCCGCCCTCTCCCAGATCCCGCCCCTGCTGGAGCGGGCGGCGGCGGATTTCGCGATATGATAGGAACAAAGTGCCGCGCCAGGATCTGGCGCGGCACTTTTTCCTGTATGTTTCGGTTACAGCCCCAGCCCGGGGAGGTTCAGGCCCTTGGTCAGACCCTCCATGCCCTTGTTCATGGCCTCCTCAGCCTGGCGCAGGGCCTCGTTGACGGCGGAGATCACCATGTCCTGGAGCATCTCCGCGTCCTCGGGGTTCAGGGCATCCGGCGCGATGGTGAGCTCCAGCAGCTCTTTCTTTCCGCTGACCACCGCCTTCACGGTACCGCCCCCCACGGAGGCGGTGAACTGGCTCTTCTCCACCTCCTCCTGGGCCTTGGCCATCTCCTGCTGCATCTTCATGATCTTCTGCTGCATCTGGGCCTGCTGGCGCATCATGTTGCCGCCGCCAAAGCCCCCCATGCCCTTGGGAAATCCACCTTTTGCCATATCAAAATCCTCACTTTACCTTAAAATTGTCAAACTGGCTGCCAAAGCCGATCAAATCATCCAATCTGTCCCGCTCCGATCCGGCGGGCTTTCCCCCGGACGCGCCCGCGGCGGGCCTCTCCCCCACCTGGAACACCACCGTTACCGGACGGCCCACCGCGGCGACGGTCACCTCCTGGAGGACGGTCTGGACCTCCTTCTTGTACAGCCGGTCCCTGGCGAAGTCGTTTTCACACACCACCGTCAGCCGCTCTCCCTCCAGCGTCCCCCAGGCCTGGTCCAGGAAAGCCCGGTCCATCATGGGCAGGCGGCTCTTGTACGCGTCCAGCAGGGAGGACCAGACGCCGCCGTCTCCCCCGGCGGCGGTGGCGCCGGACGGCGCGGAGGGGGCTGCCTCCTCGGGCAGGACCCGCTCCGGATGCTCCGGGGGCTCCTCCCAGGGGATGTCATCCTCCGGCGCCGGGGCGGGCTGCGCCGGCGCTGGTTCCCGCCTCGGCACGCCGGCCGCCGGAGCCGTCCGCTGGATTGGGGCGGCGGGCGGAACCGTCCCGCGTCCCTCCTCCAGCCGCTCCACCCGGGCGGCCAGGGCCGTCAGATCCCCGGAGAGGCTGTCGTCGCACAGGCGCAGCAGACACAGCTCCGCGTCCGTGCGGCGGTTTGCGCTGGCGGGGAGGGCCGCGGCGGTGGCCTGGAGCAGCGCGGTGATATGAATGAGCCGCTGGGCGCCGCACAGGGCCCCCAGACGGTCCATGGCCGCCGCGTCATATCCTCCGGAGAGCAGGGCCTCGCCCCCCGCCCGGGCGGTCATGCGGATGAGCAGGTCCCGGGCCAGGGTGCTCAGCTCCCCCAGCACCGCCCCCACATCCTTGCCGCCGCTGTAGAGCTGATGGAGCAGCAAGATGGCGTCCGGGGCATTCCGGCGGAGAATGTGCTCCATCAGCGCCGCAGTCTGGAGGTTCCCGGCCAGACCCAGCACCTCCAGCACCTGTTCCGCGCCGATGGTCCCCTCCAGCGCGGCGCACTGGTCCAGCAGGCTCAGCGCGTCCCGCAGGGCCCCATCGGCCAGGCGGGCGATGAGGTCCGCCCCCTCCTGGGTCAGGTCGATGCCCTCCTGCCCCGCCACGTACAAAAGGCGGGCGGCAATCTCCCTTGGCAGGATGCGCTTGAAGGCGAAGCGCTGGCACCGGGAGAGAATGGTGGCGGGCACCTTTTGCAGCTCCGTGGTGGCCAGAATGAAGATCAGGTGGGCCGGAGGCTCCTCCAGAATCTTCAGCAGCGCGTTGAAAGCGGCGGTGGAGAGCATGTGGACCTCGTCCACGATGTAGACCCGGTACTTCACATGGGCCGGGGAGTAGATAGCCTCGTCCCGCAGGGCGCGGACCTGGTCCACGCCGTTGTTGGAGGCGGCGTCCAGCTCCAGCACATCCAGGAGGCTGCCGCTGTCGATCCCCAGGCAGGCGGGGCACTGGTTGCAGGGGTCCCCGTCCACCGGGTGCTCACAGTTGACCGCCTTGGCCAGGATCTTGGCGCAGGTGGTCTTGCCGGTGCCCCTGGTTCCGGTGAAGAGATAGGCGTGGCTGAGCCGCCCCTCCGAAACTTGGCGGCGCAGGGTGTCGGTGATATGCTGCTGGCCGATGACCTGAGAAAAGGTCTTGGGCCGCCACTTGCGGTACAGGGCCTGGTACATGTGCATCGCTCCTCTGTATATGAAGAAGGGGCATGTTCCCACATGCCCCGCTTCCACCTGTTTCCGGGAGAGCGCGCCGCAGGGGCTTCCGGCGAAGGACCGGCACCCCCGCGGCA
>CALXDE010000256.1 GCA_944386965.1 uncultured Oscillospiraceae bacterium | reverse complement strand
CTGCACATTGCAGCCCATGGTGACCACGATGTCCACGGGCGGCAGCTGGTCGAGGGACTTGCTTCTCTGGCTCTGCTCCATGTCGATACCGTAAACCCGCTTCATCAGGCGCACCGCGTCGGGATTGGTGCGAGTGGCCTTATAGGATTTATCTCAGAAAGCAAGTAATATCAATGGTTTGAGGGCAATCGACAAACAGTATTTACAGTCAAAAATCAAATATCACAAACCGATTTTTAAGGGCGTTCCGTTTTGGAGCGCCCTTTTCCTATTGGAGGAGGTAGCATTGATTGCGTGATAAGATTGACCCTTTTCAGCCCCCTTCTTCTGAATCCCATACCTCTCAGCAGAATGAGACTGTGGTGCGTCTGCCGCTCACAGACCTGCACCCCTTTAAGGGCTACCCCGCCCTCCGGGGCATTATGCCCCGGAACCAGCCCTATCTGGTGCGGGACGACGACCCCACTATGATTCAACTTGTGGCCCGCGTCAAAGAGCGGGGCGTCACCTATCCCGGTGTGGTCCGCCCGGACCCGGAGGGCGGGTATGAGATCATCGCCGGTCAGCGGCGGCACCGGGCCAGTGAGCTGGCAGGCATCCCGGATATGCCCGTTATCGTCCGGGACTTGGACGACGAGGAAGCTGTCACAGAAATGATAGACAGCAACGTGAACCGGGAGGACGTGCTGCCCAGTGAGCGGGCCTGGGCCTACCGTATGCGCCTGGAGGTGGAAAAAAGGCGGGCTGGACGGCCTGAGAAAAATTCGCCGAAAATTTCGGCGAATTTCCGCAGCGACGATGAGGTGGGGAAATCCCTGGGCATCAGCGGGGACACCCTGCGTAATTATATCCAACTCACAGAACTGCGGCAGGAGCTTATGGACAAGGTAGACGCCCAGGAGATCGGCCTGTCCATCGCCTATCAGATCGCCGCCCTCACCAAAGACGAGCAGGTGCTTTTGCTGGACGCGATGGAGTATTCGCTGAACACACCTTCGCTCTCCGAGGCCCAGCGGCTGAAAAAAGCCAGCAAGGAAGGGACGCTCTCGCTGGAAATCATGCGGAGTGTGCTGTCGGAGGAGAAAAAGGCGGAGACGGAGAAGGTCAGCTTCCCCATGGACACCATCCGCAAATACTTCCCCCGGTCCTATACTCCCAAGCGGATGCAGGTGACCATCATCAAACTGCTGGAGGCATGGCAGAAGAAGCGCCAGCGCAGTCAGGAGCGATAATTCAATACTGGGAGCACAGCCGGACCACATTGATGTTGTCCGGCTTTTTTTGCGCCCAAAATCAGGAGGTCACTATGTTTATCTGCACATTTCGATATAAGCCGGAACACGTCGCTTGCCATCTCTGCACCGAGTATAGCCGCAAGCGTGGCTGCACCGCCCAGGGCTGCCCCTGGCTGGCCGAGCGGATTGAGGCCGGTGTGGTGGGCTATTATGAGGCCGTCCAGGAGACCTTTGGGCAGCGAGGTATTCTGCCCGTCCGCCTCTGGCCTCTGATTGCCGGCTTTCCCGGCACCCTCTGGCGGGACGGCCAGCACCCGGAACGGATGGAGCGGGCCAAGGCCCGCCTGGGCTATTACCGCCGTCGAGACACCCCGGCCTACTACGCCGCCCTGTTCCTGCTGACCTCCAGCGCGGAGCTGTGGCGGAGGACCGCCAACTGCTTCTACCGGCAGGGCTTCGAGGCCGCCTACGCGGACCGCCGGGAGATTTCCCTCCAAAACTACGCCCTCCTGGCAGCGGCGCGGGACCTCTATGGCGGCACGGTTCCCACGGCCCAGGACCTGCCAGACAGGGACAGTGTGGACGACGAGGCCCTGCGCCTGATCGTCAACGCCACCCTGATTGCCCGGTATGGGCTGCCCGCCCTGAACATCCGGGAACGGAGGTCCCAGCTATGAGGCGGTTCACGACGCGGGGCCACGACCTGCTGGCCGTGGAGCGGTTCCGGGACGACACCCGGCACATGGTTGAGTTTGAGGTTTTGAAAGACGGAAGCCCTATCGGCCTGCGGGGTGAAACCGCCCGATTGTTTCTAAGTGAGGACGATTACCAGCGGGCGCTCAGGAGCGCGGCACTGCGGGAAATCCGTATCACCCGCCATGACCTGGTGGTGGAGGGCCACCTGATCCGGCCAAAAAAGAAAAAACATCGCTGATTTACGAACGAGGAGGAATTTTTATGTACGATATGGACCGTTTGGAAGCGGAAATCACCAGATTATTTCATGCCCGCATGGATGGACACACGCCGGAGGAAATCCGGCAGTTCCTGGGCGGCATTGACTTCCATGCCCTGACCCAGGCTGTCCGGGACAAGGCCCGGACGGTGTACGCCTACACCACCCAGGGCCAGCACGAGAAGTCCTTCAACTACCGAGGCGAGGAGCTGTTCCACCAGCGGGCCACCCGGCTGTATGTGGAGGACGACCAGAGTACGGCGGAGATCGCCGTCACCACCCGGACCATGGAGCTGTGGCTGCTGGAGGACATGAGCCTTGTGGCCGTGGCCTGCATCGCTGTGGACTACGAGAGCGGCGGGTATGTCACGGAGTACCGGGCCATCAAGGGCGACCCGGCGGAGAGCGAGATGTGCCTGGACCTGGAGGAACTGGCCCAGGACCTGGATCAAATGTGCTGGCCCTGCTACGAGTGTGAGCAGCCGGTGTATGAGCTGTAAGCGGAAAAGGAGGTCTGAGAGAGGCGTGCCCATCCATGGGCGCTGCTGTTACACCCAAAGATGATTTCCATGCCATCAGCCTGAGCGGTGGCAAGGATTCCACCTGCCTTACTTTGCTGATGATCGAGCGCGGCCTGCCCATTGACGCGGTGATTTGGGCGGATACCGGCATGGAGTTCCCGGAGATGTACGGCCATATCGCCAGGTTGGACGAGCATCTGTACCGGGAGCGGGGTCTGCACATCACCGCCCTACGCTCCCCCAAGAGCTTCGAGTACATGATGTTTGACGAGCCCAAGCAGAAGCCCTCCACCCTGGAGAACCGGGCGCGGATGGGCGTCCCGCCCTACGGCAACGGCTGGCCGGGCATCAAGGTACGCTGGTGTACCGGCCAGCTCAAGACCCACATTATCAGCAAGGAGGTCAACCGGCTCAAGGGGGCGCACCAGCTTCAGCAATATGTGGGGATTGCGGCGGACGAGGCGTGGCGGTGCAAGGGCCTCCACTATCCCCTGGTGGACTGGGGCATCACCGAGGCCCAGGCCCTGCAACTGTGCTATGACCGGGGCTTTGACTTCGGCGGCCTCTATGAGATTTATCACCGGGCCTCCTGCTGGTGCTGCCCCTTCCAGCGGATCGGGGAGCTGCGGAACCTCCGGCACCATCACCCGGAGCTGTGGGCGCGGCTGCTGGACCTGGACAACCGGGCCAGGGCACAGTTCGGCCCCGGTCCCCTGGGGCAGTTCAAATCCAACTGGAGCGTTATACGGTTGGAGGAACGGTTTGCCCGTGAAGAGGTGCAAACCGCCCCCATACAGCCCAACGCCCCCAATGACACAAGGAAGTGAATCAAATGGCAGTATTCCGCATTGAACGGACGCGGGACTATACCGTGATGAGTAACCATCACCTGAAAGATACGGCCCTGAGCCTGAAAGCCAAGGGGCTGCTGTCCATGATGCTCTCCCTGCCGGACGAGTGGAACTACACCACTCGGGGGCTGGCGGCCATCTGCAAGGAGGGTGTAGATGCCATCGGCGGGGCGCTGCGGGAGCTGGAGAAGGCGGGCTACATCGTTCGCCGCCAGCTTCGAGGTCCCGGCGGGCGCATCAGCGACACCGAGTACACCATCTACGAGAAGCCCCGCCCCGCTGCGGAGGAACCGCCAGAGGAACCGGGACCAGATACGCCTGCGCCGGATACGGACGCACCAGATACGGAAAACCCGTATCTGGTGGAGCCGGATATGGGGGAACCATCTACGGAAAAGCCCGCAGAATTAAATACTAAG
>CALXDE010000255.1 GCA_944386965.1 uncultured Oscillospiraceae bacterium | reverse complement strand
CCTGTCCGTCCCGGAGCGGGCCACCATCACCAACATGGGCACCGAGGTGGGGGCCACCACCTCCATCTTCCCCTCCGACGAGATTACCCGCGCCTTCCTGGCCGCCCAGGGCCGGGAGGCGGACTATGCGCCCCTGGAGAGCGACGCCGACGCGGTGTACGACACCGTCATCGACATGGACCTCTCCGCCCTGGAGCCCCTCATCGCCTGCCCCCACAGCCCGGACAACGTGGTGAGCGTATCCAGCGTTGCCGGGACCAGGGTGGACCAGGTGTGCATCGGCTCCTGCACCAACTCCAGCCTGATGGACCTGCTGAAGGTGGCGGCCCTGCTGAAGGGAAAGACCGTCTCCCCCTCGGTGAGCGTCTCCGTCTCACCCGGGTCCAAGCAGGTTCTTGCCATGCTCTCCGACTGCGGCGCCCTCAGCGACATCCTCGCCAGCGGCGCGCGGCTGCTGGAGTGCGCCTGCGGACCCTGCATCGGCATGGGCTTCTCCCCCAACTCCGGCGGCGTGAGCCTGCGGACCTTCAACCGCAACTTTGAGGGGCGCAGCGGCACTGCCGACGCCAGGGTCTACCTGGTGTCTCCGGAGACGGCTGTGGCCGCGGCCCTCACCGGCGTCATCACCGATCCCCGCACCCTGGGGGAGATGCCCGCCATCACCCTGCCGGAGCGGTTCAAGATCGACGACAGCGCCATCCTGCCTCCGGCCAGCGAGGCCGAGGCGGACGCTGTGGAGATCCTCCGGGGCCCCAACATCAAGCCCTTCCCCCAGAGCCGTCCCCTCACCGACACGGTGGAGGCGGCGTTGACGCTGAAGGTGGGGGACAACATCACCACCGACCACATCATGCCCGCCGGCAGCAAGATCCTGCCCTACCGCTCCAACATTCCCTACCTCTCCCAGTTCTGCTTCAGCGTGTGCGACAAGACCTTCCCGGAGCGCTCCAGGGCCGCGGGAAGCGGCATCGTGGTGGGCGGCAGCAACTACGGCCAGGGCTCCAGCCGGGAGCACGCGGCCCTGGTGCCGCTGTACCTGGGGGTCCGGTGCGTCGTTGCCAAGAGCTTTGCCCGCATCCACGCCGCCAATCTGGTCAACGCCGGCATCCTGCCGCTGACCTTTGCCGATGCGGCGGACTATGACAAGCTGCGCCAGGATGATAAATTGAAATTAGTCAATGTGTTTGACGGCCTCAAGAGCGGCCGCTTCACCCTGCTGGACGAGACGACCGGAGAGACGATTCCCCTGACCGGACACTTTACGGAGCGGCAGCAGGCCATCCTCCGCGCCGGCGGGCTGCTGGACTACACCAGGGAGGGCGGAAAATAATGGAGAACAACTACATCGACCAAGCTTGTCAGCAGTTCCGCGCCCTCCTGGAGCAGCAGATCGCGCGCAGCCGGAATATGACCCACACCGCCAAGGATTTCTCCCGGCAGAAGCAGGTGACCATCGGCATCATCGACGGCGACGGCATCGGCCCCATCATCATGCGCCAGGCCTGCCGGGTGCTGGAGGCGCTGCTGAGAGACGAGATCGCCGCCGGGACAGTCGTCCTCAAGGCCATTGAGGGCCTCACCATCGAGAACCGGCTGGCCCTGGGGCAGTCGGTGCCGGAGGGCGTGCTCTCGGAGATCAAGGAGTGCGACGTGCTGCTCAAGGGCCCCACCACCACCCCCAAGGGCGGCACCCTGGAGAGCGCCAATGTGACGCTGCGACGGGAGCTGGACCTGTACGCCAATGTCCGCCCTGTGTCCGTGCCGGAGGAGGGCATCGACTGGATCTTCTTCCGAGAGAACACGGAGGGGGAGTACGTCCTGGGCAGCCGGGGCATCGAGATCCCGGATACCCTGGCCATGGACTTCAAGGTCACCACCCTCCCCGGCACCCGGCGCATCGCCCGGGCGGCCTTTGAGTATGCCAAAAACAACGGCAAGACCAGCGTGGCCATCGTCACCAAGGCCAATATCATGAAGAAGACCGACGGCCTGTTCTCCGCCATCTGCCATGAGGTGGCGGCGGAGTATCCGGGGATCGAGGCCGAGGACTGGTACATCGACATCATGACGGCCAATCTGGTGAATCCGGACATCCGGAGCAGGTTTCAGGTCTTTGTCCTGCCCAACCTCTATGGGGATATCGTCACCGATGAGGCGGCCCAGATCCAGGGCGGCGTGGGCACCGCCGGCAGCGCCAACACCGGCGACCAATACGCCATGTTTGAGGCCATCCACGGCTCCGCCCCCCGGATGATCGAGGAGGGCCTGGGGGATTACGCCAACCCCTCCAGCATCTTCAAGGCCGCGGAGCTGCTCCTGCGGCACATCGCCCGCCCCGCCGCGGCGGACAAGCTGGCCAGGGCGCTGGAGATCTGCGGCCAGACGGAGCGCAAGATCGCAGTCACCGGGGATGCCTCCGGCGCCACCTGCGCGGCCTACGGGGACTATGTGCTGGAGACGCTGGCCGGCCTGTAAGGCGAATTGAATCACTGTCCAAGAAAGAGGTCACCGCCCGGCGACCTCTTTCTTGTTCTTTTTTTCGCGCTGTGATAAGATGGTCCCAGAAAACCACGAGAGGGGGAGGGACCATGCTTCATCTGCTGCGGGGCCGGGCCAACACGGGAAAATCCGGGGCGGTGCTCTCGCGCATCGCGCGAAACGGGGCGGAGCGCCCCCAGATCCTGCTGGTGCCGGACCACGCCTCCTTTGCCGCGGAGGTGGACCTGTGCCGTTCCTGCGGCCCGACCGCCAGCCGCTTTGGGGAGGTGCTGACCTTCCGGCGGCTGAGTCAGCGGGTGCTGGAGGCGGTGGGGGGCCTGGGGGAGCCGGCGCTGGACAACGGCGGGAAGGTGCTGATGATGCAGCGGGCCATTCAGGACGTATCCAGCGTCCTGACCGTGTACCGCCGCCCCTCCCAGAAGGTGGCGTTCCTCCGGCAGTTCATCGATCTGGCCGAGGAGCTCCAGCGCTACTGTGTCACGCCGGAGGATCTGATGGCCCAGGCGGAGGCGCAGGAGGGGGGCGCGGCGGACAAGTTCCGGGATGTGGCCCTCATCACCGCCGCCTACCTGGGCCGCCTGTGCCGGGACGGGGTGAATCTCACCGACTACATGGACCGGCTCAACCGCGCGCTTTTGGAGAGCGGCTACGCCGCGGGAAAGGACGTCTATCTGGACGGCTTTGCCCACTTCACCGCCCAGGAACTGGAGACGATCCGGATTCTCCTCCACTGTGCCCACAGCGTCACGGTGACCCTTCTGGGGGAGAAGGACAGCCGGCTGGAGATCTTCCGGGCCGGGAACCGGGCCTTTGACCAGCTCGCGGAGCTGGCGGCCCGGGAGGGGTGCGCCCTGCGGAGCGAGGAGCTCCCCCCGCGGGGAGACGGGGGCGCTCTCGGCCATATGGAGCGGCATTTTTTCGGCGCCGCCGTCCCCTATGGCGGGGAGGACCTGCCAGTCCACCTCTATGAGGCGGATTCCCTCTATACCGAGGTGGAATATGCCGCGGCCCAGATCCGGCGTCTGGCCGCTTCGGGGGAGTACCGCTATCGGGAGATCGGTGTGGCGGTGCGAAACCTCCCGGACTACGCGGCCACGGTGGAGAGCGTCTTTGAGCGCTATGAGATCCCGGTCTACCGCAGCAGCCGCACGGACATCCTGGAGCACCCGGTGATGACGCTGATCCTATCGGTTCTGGACGCGGTCACCGGCGGATACGAATACGAGGATATGTTCCGCTATCTCAAGACCGGGCTGGCGGGAATCTCCCGGGCCCAGTGCGACCTGCTGGAGAACTACGCCATCGCCTGGGACATTCACGGCCGCCAGTGGCTCCAGGAGGAGGACTGGGACGGCAACCCGGACGGATACAGCCAGGAGTGGACCGAGAGCCAGCGCTCCCGGCTGGAGGAGCTCAACGCCATCCGGCGCCGGGTGCGTCAGCCCCTGGTCCATCTGGCGGATGGACTTCACGCCGCCTCCGCCAGAGAGAAGACGACCGCCCTGTGGGCCTTTCTGGAGGAGATCGATCTGCCCGGGCAGCTCCAGGAGAAGACCGACTGGCTCCGGGCGCATGGGGAGCTGCAGCTGGCCGATGAGTACCGGCAGCTCTGGGAGCTGCTGTGCCACATCATGGAGGAGTTCGTGGAGATCCTGGGGGACAGCCCCCTGGATCGGGAGGAGTTCGTGCGTCTGATGAAGCTGGTGGTGAGCCAGTACAGCGTGGGGACCATCCCGGCGGCTCTGGACCAGGTGTCCTTCTCCGAGCTGTCCATGAACGACCGGCACCAGGTGAAGGTGCTGTTTCTCCTGGGGGCCAACGACCATGTTCTGCCCTCCGCGTCGGAGCAGCGGGGAATCCTCACGGAGGAGGACCGGGAGGTGCTGCTGGCGGGAGGGGTGCGGCTGGCGCCCTGGGGCATGGAGCAGATGGCCCTGGAATTGCAGAACATCTATGCCGCCCTGGCAAAGCCCGCCCAGGCGCTGTGGGTGACCTATCCCGCCGCCGACCGGAGCGGCACGGCCCTGCGCCCGGCCTTTGTGGTGGGGCGGCTGCGGCGGCTGTTCCCGGGATTGGACATTGAGAAGGAGACGGCGGGGCGGGGGTTTCGCCTGGCGGCGCCGCAGCCGGCCCTGGAGGCGGCGGGCGCCGCGCCGGAGAGCGGCCTGAGCCGTTTTCTGGCGGAGCGGGCGGACTGCCGGGAGGCAATGGCGGCCATGGACCGCGCCCGGCGCATGACCCGGGGGCGGCTCAGCGCCGGAGCGGTGCGCGCCCTGTACGGCAATACCTACCGCATGTCCGCCAGCCGCATCGACAAGGTGAAGTCCTGCCACTTCGCCTATTTCATGCAGTACGGCCTGCGGGCCAGGGAGCGGACGCCCGCCGGAATGGACCCCGCCCAGATCGGCACCTTCCTCCACTTCGTCATGGAGCATGTGACCCGGGCGGCTGTGGACCGGGGCGGGTTTGCCGCGCTGACGGAGCGGGAGCTCCACGCTCTGGTGGAGGATTGCATCGACGACTACATCGCCAGGACCATCGGGGCGCTGGAGGGCCGGGAGGCCCGCTTCCGCTACCTGCTCCGCCGCCTGCGCCGGACCATCCACACGGTGATGGACAATGTGGCCGGGGAGCTGATGGACTCGGACTTTGTCCCGCTGTCCTTTGAACTCTCCTTCGGAGAGAAGGGGGACCTGCCCGCCATCACCATCCGGGAGGCGGGGGACACCCTCTCCGTCTCCGGCAAGGTGGACCGGGTGGACGGATGGCTGGACGGGGAGAAGCTCTATCTCCGGGTGGTGGACTACAAGACCGGGAAGAAGTCCTTTGACCTGGCAGATTTGTGCCACGGCCTCAACGTGCAGATGCTGCTCTACCTCTTCACCCTGGAGCGGGAGGGGCGGGCACTCTATGGAAAGGATATTATCCCGGCCGGGGTGCTGTATCTCCCCGCCCGGGACGTGATGCTGCGCATGGACCGGGGCACCACGCCGGAGCAGCTGAAAAAGGCGGTGGACAGGGAGCTGCGCCGCAGCGGCCTTCTGCTGGGGGATGCCCGGGTCCTCACGGCCATGGAGCACGGCGCCCTGGAGGGCCCCCGGTATCTGCCTCTCAGCCTGGACCGCTCCCACAACATCACCCGGGGCATCGCCTCGGCCGCGCAGCTGGGCAAGCTCAGCCGCTATGTGGACAACCTCCTCCATCAGATCGCCCGGGAGATGGGGGAGGGGAATATCGACGCTGACCCCTGCTGGCGGGGGGAGGGAGACAATGCCTGTACCTACTGCGAGTTCGCCTCGGCCTGCCACTTTACAGACGGACAGGACCGGGACCACCTGGACTATATCCGTCCGGTGACGCCGGAGGAATTCTGGCAGCTTGTGGATGAAAACACAAAGGAGGACGCGCCATGAGCACCACCCAGCTGACCGAGCAGCAGCGCGCCGCGGTGGAGGACCGGGGCGGAAACCTGCTGGTGTCCGCCGCCGCCGGGTCCGGCAAGACCCGGGTGCTGGTGGAGCGGCTGTTCCGGTATGTGGCGGAGGAGCGCTGCCACCTGGACGACTTCCTCATCATCACCTATACCCGGGCCGCGGCGGCGGAGCTGCGGGGCCGCATCGCCCAGGAGCTGACGGAGCGGCTCTCTGGAGAGACGGAGGACTACCACCTCCAGCAGCAGCTTTACCGGGTGTATCGGGCGGACATCAAGACCGTGGACGCCTTCTGCACGGCTCTGCTGCGGGAGAACGTCCATCTCCTGGAGAACGAGGGGGCTTACGGCCTGACGGCGGACTTCCGGGTGCTGGACGAGAACGAGGCGGAGCTGCTCCGCCGCCGGGCCCTGCGGGGGGCGATGGAGGAATTCTACGCCCGGATGGAGGACGGGGACGGGGCGTCTCAGCTGGCGGACACCTTCGGCTTTGGACGGGACGACCGGAATCTGGAGGAGCTGGTGCTGACCCTCCACAGCAAGGTCCAGAGCCACGCCTACCCGCGGAAGTGGCTGGAGAGTGCCAAGGCGTTCTGGCGGGACCTGCCGGAGTCGGTGGATGACACGCCCTACGCGGAGATTCTGGTGACCGCCGCGGCGCGGAAGCTGCGCCACTGGGGGGAGGCCCTGTGCGATGCCGGGGAGGAGATGGCGGACAACGCCGCCCTGGCCAGGGGCTACATGTCCCGTTTCCTGGATGCCGGCGCCGGATTGATGGATTTGGCGGACCGGGGGACACAGTGGGACAGCTTCCGGGGCGCCCAGGTGGAGTTTCCCCGGCTGGGGGCGGTGAAGGACGCCGAGGGCGGGGAGCTGAAGCAGCGGATGAAGGCCCTGTGGGACGCCTGTAAAAAGGAGGTCAAGGAGGTCCTGGCGGTATTTGACGTCTCCGGGGCGGAGGCCATGGAGGATCTGAGGGCCACGGCCCCAGCCATGGAGGCCCTGCTGGACCTGACGCTGGCCTTTGACCGGGCCTACCGCCTGGAGAAGCTGCGGCGGAACGTGGCGGACTTCTCCGACCAGGAGCACCTGGCCATTGCCCTGCTGCTGGACGGAGCTGGGGCGCCCACGGACCTGTGTGTCCGGGTGGCCGCCCGGTACCGGGAGATCATGGTGGACGAGTACCAGGACACCAACGAGGTCCAGAACACCATTTTCGAGGCCCTGAGCTACGAGCGGCACAATCTCTTTACTGTGGGGGACGTGAAGCAGTCCATCTACCGGTTCCGCCTGGCCGATCCCACCATCTTCCTGGAGAAGTACCGGACCTTCCCGCCCCGGGAGGCGGCGGGAGAGGGGGAGGACCGGAAGATCCTCCTGCCGGAGAACTTCCGCTCCCGCTCACAGGTGCTGGAGGCAGCCAACTTCGTCTTTTCCAATATTCTCTCCCGGGAGATGGGGGAGATGGACTACGGCGATGAGGAGCGGCTCCGCTGCGGCGCGGCCTACTACCTGCCCAGAGAGGACTGCGGGACGGAATTTCACCTGCTGGACGTGGATACGGACCGGGAGGAGGACTTCACTGCCAGCCGTCCCCTTTTGGAGGCCCGGTTCGTGGCGGAACGGGTGGCCTCTATGCTCCGGGCGGGGTTCCCTGTCCAGGACGGGGATCACCTCCGGCCCTGCGTGCCGGAGGACTTTGCCGTCCTCATGCGCTCTCCCGGGCCCCGGCTCCGGCACTACGCCCGGGCTTTCCGGGAACTGGATATCCCCTGCGTCACCCAGGAGCGGGAGGACTTCTTCTCCACCATGGAGATCGCCGTCACCTACAGCCT
>CALXDE010000254.1 GCA_944386965.1 uncultured Oscillospiraceae bacterium | reverse complement strand
ACCTATGTCCTGCCGGTGGCGGAGGATTTCCGGCAGTTCCTGTCCTTTGTCCTGTTCTGCGGCGGGGCAAACCCCGTCTCTCAGATCTGGTGGCTCACCCGGCCCCGGTTTGAGGCAATGCTGGAGGAGGAGCGAAAGACGGACTGGCCGGAGCGGGACGCGGCCCTGCAAGCCGTCGCCGGCGCCTTCGCCGTGGGACCCGCCGATCCGTATGAGCAGGTGAGAGCCCTCCAGGCGGCCTTTGACCCGTCAGAGGTGAAATTTTCAGAGGAATACTACGACGCCCTGGGCCTGGAGCGGCCCGGGGAGGGAGCGTAAGAAGAATTTTGATGTAAAGGTCAAATTGTGGATAAAATTTTGTCTAAAGGAGGTTTTACCATGTCTGATTGTCTGTTCTGCAAGATCATCGCCGGGGAGATCCCCAGCAGCAAGGTGTACGAGGACGAAGTGTGCTACGCCTTCAACGACATCGATCCCCAGGCGCCCACCCACTTCCTGGTGATTCCCAAGGCGCACATTCCCTCCGTCTCCGCCGTGACAGAGGAGAACGCCCCTGTTGTGGGCCACATCTTCGCCGTCATCGCCCAACTGGCAAAGGAGCTGGGCCTGGAGAGCTACCGGGTGGTGTCCAACATCGGCGCGCAGGCGGGGCAGAGCGTGTTCCACCTGCATTTCCATGTGCTGTCCGGCAGGGATATGACTTGGCCTCCGGGCTGAGGGTGTCCCGGAGAGGGTGCTGCCCCGGCAGCTTAGCTGCCGGGGCGTTTCTCCGGAAAAGACCAGGGCCCGCTGCGGCGCAGCGCGATTTGCTTGTTGCGCCCCATTTCTCCCGGCAAACAGTCCCTGGCTTGCCGGGGAAGGAGGACAGGACGGCGAAAGAGCGCTTCCTGTCCGGAGAAGAACTTGATCGGGGCCGGGCTGCCTCTTGGGCAGCCCGGCCCCTTTCTGTTTGCATAGAAATACAGAAAGCTTTTGCGGATTTACCGTTTATTCACACCTTTTCCGTTGACGCAGCAGCTGTTTTTGTTATATAATATCTTGAATTTCTATGCGGATACTAGGAGGAGCGGCCATGTGGATTGCGGACGGATGGCAGGACTACGAGCTGCTGGACTGCGGCGGCGGTGAAAAGCTGGAGCGATGGGACAGACAGCTGCTGGTGCGCCCGGACCCCCAGGCCATCTGGGCCACGCCCCGGCGAAACCCCGGCTGGCGTCGTCCGGACGGGCGGTATTTCCGCTCCAGCAGCGGCGGGGGCCACTGGGAAAAGGGGCGGCTGCCGGAGAAGTGGAAGGTGCGCTACCGGGATCTCACCTTCCAGGTCAAGCCCATGAACTTCAAGCATACGGGGCTGTTTCCCGAGCAGGCGGTGAACTGGGATTTTGCCGCGGAGAAGATCCGCGGCGCCGGACGGCCGGTCAGCGTCCTGAACCTCTTTGCCTATACCGGCGCGGCCAGCGTGGCCTGCGCGGCGGCGGGCGGGAGCGTCTGCCATGTGGACGCAGCCAAGGGGATGGTGGCCTGGGCCCGGGAAAACGCGAAGATTTCCGGCCTGGAGAGCGCCCCTATCCGCTGGATTGTGGATGACTGCGCCAAGTTTGTGGAGCGGGAGATCCGCCGGGGCCGGCGGTACGACGCCATTATCATGGACCCGCCCAGCTACGGACGGGGGCCCACCGGCGAGGTGTGGAAGCTGGAGGACAGCCTCTACCCCTTTGTGGAGCTGTGCAGCCGGGTCCTCTCGGACAGGCCTCTCTTTGTCATCATCAACTCCTATACCACGGGCCTGGCCCCGGGCGTGCTGGGCTACCTTTTGGAGCTGCTGATCGGAAAGCGGTTTGGCGGGCGGTGCGAGTGGGATGAGATCGGCCTGCCTGTCACAGAGACGGGGCTGGCGCTGCCCTGCGGCGCCACCGGCCGCTGGATGGCGGAGTGAGAGGCGCCCGGGCGCTTGAGAATATTCCGCCGGCAGCGGCGGACAGACAGAAACGAGGTCAACCTATGGCCCATATCATTGAGACGAAAGAACTGACATATGCCTACCCCAGGGAAGAGGGGGAGCCCCTCCGCTATGCGCTGGACGGGGTGGACCTCACCATCGAGGCGGGCAGCTTTGTGGTGCTCCTGGGGCACAATGGCTCGGGGAAATCCACCCTGGCCAAGCATTTTAACGCGGTCCTCCTGCCCATGGGGGGCCAGGTGCTGGTAGAGGGCATGGACACCGCCGATGAGGATCTGCTGCTGGAGATCCGGCGCGCCGTGGGCATGGTGTTCCAGAACCCGGACAACCAGATCGTGGCCAACGTGGTGGAGGAGGACGTGGCCTTCGGCCCGGAGAATCTGGGCGTCCCCTCCCAGGAGATTCAGGAGCGGGTGGACGGCGCCCTGCGCGCCGTGGGCATGGATGCCTTTGCCCTCCACGCCCCCCATATGCTCTCCGGTGGACAGAAACAGCGCATCGCCATCGCCGGGATTCTGGCCATGGAGCCCAAATGCATCGTGCTGGACGAGGCCACCGCCATGCTGGACCCCTCGGGGCGGCGGGAGGTGCTGGACACCGTCAGCCGCTTGAATCGGGAAAAAGGCATCACCATTATTCTTATTACCCACCATATGGACGAGGCGGCCTATGCCGACCGGGTGCTCATCCTCAACGACGGGAAAATCGCCCTGGACGGGCCGCCCAGAGCCATTCTCTCCCAGGTGGAGAAGCTGCGCTCCTTTGGCCTGGAGCCGCCCCATACGGTGGAACTGTTGCATCTGCTGCGGAGAGACGGCTGGGACGTGCCGCTGGACGCCATCGGCGTCACGGAATGCGCCCAGGCCATCTGCCGCGCCCTGGGCCGGACATGAGGCCCTTATTTTGAAGAAACACGAGGATTTGAGGATTTGGAACCGATTATTCGTGTGGAAAATTTGGTCCACACCTACGGGGAGGGGACACCCTTCTGCCGCAGCGCTGTGGACGGCATCACCCTGGATATCTACCCGGGGGAATTTCTGGGCATTATCGGCCACACCGGGTCCGGGAAGTCCACCCTGATCCAGCACCTCAACGGTTTGCTGAGGCCAACGGCGGGGCGGGTGCTGTTCCATGGGAAAGACATCTGGGCCGACCCCAAGAAGATCCGGGAGGTCCGGTTTCGCATCGGCCTGGTGTTCCAGTATCCGGAATACCAGCTCTTTGAGGAGACGGTGCGCAAGGACATTGCCTTCGGCCCCAGGAATATGGGCCTTTCCGAGGAGGAGATCGCGGGGCGGGTGGAGCGGGCCGCGGTCTTTGCGGGCCTTGCCCCGGAGCTGCTGGACCAGTCCCCCTTTGACCTCTCCGGCGGACAGAAGCGCCGGGTAGCCATCGCCGGGGTGATCGCCATGGAGCCGGAGGTGCTGATTCTGGACGAACCCTCCGCCGGGCTGGACCCCGCGGGGCGCAGCAGCCTGCTGGCGAACATCCGGGACTATCACCGCGCCACCGGCGGCACGGTGGTGCTGGTGAGCCACAGTATGGACGAGATCGCGGAGAACGCCGACCGCATCGCCGTGCTCTCCGACGCCGGCGTGGTCATGGCCGGCACCCCCCGGGAGGTGTTCGGCCGGGGGGAGGAGCTGGAAGCTGTGGGCCTCACGGTGCCCCAGGTCACCAAGGTGGCCATGGAGCTGCGCCGCCAGGGGGTGGCGGTGGACGCCGCCGTCTATACCGTGGCGGATCTGCACCGGGCCCTTGCCGCTCTGAGAGAGGGGGGAGCCGCGTGCTGAAGGATATCACCCTGGGCCAGTATTTCCCGGGAAATTCCGTGGTCCACCGGCTGGACCCCAGGACAAAGCTCCTGTTAGTGGTGGTGTATATCGCCGCGCTGTTCCTTGCGAAATGGTTTGTGTCCTACGCGGTGATGATCGCGGTGCTCACCGCCTGCGTCACGGTGTCAAAGGTGCCGCCCAAATCCCTGGTCCGGGGCCTCAAGCCGGTGCTGTTCATCATCGCCTTTACCGCCATTTTGAACCTGTTCTATACCCCGGGCCGGGAGATCTGGCACTGGTGGGTTTTGAAAATCACCTGGGAGGGCATCGAGCGGGCCTTCTTCATGATGCTGCGTATCACCATGCTCATCATGGGCACCTTCCTCCTGACCTACACCACCAGCCCCATCCGCCTGACAGACGGGCTGGAGCGCCTGCTGGGTCCTCTCAAGCGGCTCCATGTGCCTGTCCATGAGCTGTCCATGATGATGTCCATTGCCCTGCGCTTTATCCCCACCCTCATTGAGGAGACGGACAAGATCATGTCCGCGCAGAAGGCTCGGGGCGCGGATTTTGAGAGCGGGAACCTGCTCCAGCGGGCGCGGGCCATGATCCCTCTGCTGGTGCCCCTGTTCATCTCGGCCTTCCGCCGGGCGGACGAGCTGGCGGTGGCCATGGAGTGCCGCTGCTACCACGGCGGGGAGGGGCGGACCAAGCTCCATCCCCTCCGTTACCAGCGCCGGGACTATGTGGCCCTGGCCCTGGGCGTGGCGGTGCTGGGAGGCGTGATTGCCCTGCGGACGTTTGGCCTTTGATCTTTGCGCGCAATGGGAAAGCGGAGAAAAATGCTGATTTGGACGGTTGGGATTCTCGCGGCCCTGGCGCTGCTGGCTGTGGCCTGCGACAGCCGACTGATCCTGCGGACGTATCCCGTGGAGACGGAGAAAGTCTCCGCCCCGGTGCGACTGGCGGTGCTGACGGATCTCCACAGCTGCCGCTACGGGGAGGAGCAGCGGGAGCTGCTGGACATGGTGGCAGCGCTTTCCCCCCAGCCGGACGGTGTGCTGCTGGTGGGAGACATTGTGGACGACGAGCTCCCCGAGGACAACGCTTGGACCACCATCGAGGCCCTCTCCGCCGTCTATCCCTGCTTCTATGTCACCGGCAACCACGAGTGGCGCGGCGGGGAGGCCGAGCGCATCTGCGGCCAGATGGAAGCTTGCGGCGTCGCCGTTCTCCGGGGAGAGAGCGTGGAGCTCGCAACAGACAGCGGCCAGACGATCCAGATTTGCGGCATCGACGACCCGGAGGCCGGGGCGGAGGGACAGCTGGAGCAGGTGGGCGGCCAGGTGGAGGATGGAGTGTTCTCCGTGCTTCTGGCCCACCGGCCCGAGGGGATCGAGGCGTATTTGCGCTACCCCTTTGACCTGGTCGTCTCCGGCCACGCCCACGGGGGCCAGTGGCGCATCCCCGGCATTTTGAACGGACTCATTGCCCCCAACCAGGGGCTGTTTCCCAAGTACGCCGGTGGGCGGTACGACTTTGCAAACGCCGCGCTGATCGTCAGCCGGGGTCTGGCCCGGGAGAGCACCCGGGTCCCCAGGATCTTCAACCGGCCGGAGCTGGTGGTCATCGACCTGACGCCCGCCTGAGGCGGAGAGAGAGGAGAAACACGATGGAAAAGCGCTGGATTCCTGTGGTATCTCTCGTTTTGAACGTGGTTTTGCTGGTTATGCTGCTGCTTCAGGGCAGCCGGCTGGAACAGCTGGGAAGGAGCACCGCGAATGATGTCGCCAGCACCATGACCCAGGTGCGGCGGATCTGGGAACAGGTGGACGCCCTCCAGACCCAGCTGTGGGAGGGGGAGAAGCTGATCGCCGACTACTCCCTGGAGCCCACGGGCCTGGATATGGAGGCCCATGCCCTGCTGGCGGATGTGGCGCTGCAGCTCAAGGAGTGGGGCGCGGATACCAGCGCCGTGCTGCAGGTAGAGCTTGCCGGAGATCGCATTGCGTTTCCCATGACAGCGGCGGGCGATGGTGTGTTTACCGCCTCCGTTTCGCTCCCTGTAGAGCAAAAGGAAGACACAGTGCCAGTGCTGACGCTGCTGGCGGAAACCGGGGGTGTGACCGTTCGTGAGGATGTGGATAATATACCCAGGACTTTCGACTTGATGCCGGTCGCCCGAGGTGTGTCAGGGGGAGGCAGTTTGCGCTGGAGGGATGGACAACTGCTGCTGCCCAGCGGTTTTTCGTTTACTCCCTATGATTTTGCAGATAACAATATCACGGTCCAAGAGCCGCAGTTCCGGCTGTACCGGAATGGAGAGATGGTGCTGAAGGAGGAGGCTGTGCATAGAGCTAGAAATCACCGCATCCCACATTGCTATTATCTCCGGGAAACCAATGAGGACGGGCGGGGTCAGGAGATCCCTGTGGAGGGCGTCCCGGGCGATATCATTTTGCTGACCTTTTCCTGCCGGGATGAATACGGCTTGGAGTATGAATTTTATATTGAAGGCTGGGAAATTGGGGAGGACGACGTGGAGAACTATGAGGCTGATCTGTTGTGGTACATACCCCAACTGACATGGCCGGAGTAAGGAGAACATACCTGATATGCGCAACATCGCACTGAAACTGATGTACAATGGTACGGCCTACCACGGGTGGCACCGCAGCGTGAAGCAAACAGGCCGGCGGCCTGTTTGTAGCGCAGGCCGCAGCGGCTATGCCGCGAGGAGAGGCACTAAAATAGAAGCAAAAGACTAGGAGGTGGTAGGCCGGATGCGCAACATCGCACTGAAACTGATGTACAATGGTACGGCCTACCACGGGTGGCAGGTCCAGAAGCGTCTCCCCACCGTGGCGGAGACGCTGGAAAAGGGGCTCTCTACCATCTGCTGCGAGCCCATCAAGGTGGTGGGCTGCGGCCGCACCGACGCCGGCGTCCACGCCGAGCAATATATCGCGAACTTCCGCACCAGCTCCACCATCCCCTGCGACCGGCTGCCCCTGGCGGTGAATACCCGCCTGCCGGAGGACATCGTGGTCCGGGAGGCCTTTGACGTCGCTGAGGACTTCAACGCCATCGGGTCCTGCCTCAAGAAGGAGTACACCTACCGAATCTTCAATTCCCGCATCCGCAACCCGTTTTATGTCAACCGGGCCTACTTCTACCCCAAGCGCCTGGACGAGGAAGTGATGGACCGGGCGGCCCGGGCTTTTGAGGGGACCCACGACTTCCGCTCCGTGCGCTCGGTGGGGACGGAGACAAAAACCACGGTGCGGACGATCTATTACTGCTATGTGACCCGGAACGGGGACCTTTTGGAATTGAAGGTCTGTGCCAATGGCTTTTTGTATAATATGGTACGAGCCATCACCGGCACGGTGCTCTACGCGGCGGAGGGGAAGCTGACGCCGGAGGACATCCCCCGCATCCTGGACGCGGGGAACCGGACCCTGGCAGGGCCTACGGTGCCGCCGGGAGGCCTGTATCTGACCAGACTTTGGTATGAGGATGAGTGGCTCAATGGCTGATTACAACAAGCAGGAACAACAGGATATGGAAGAGCAGCCCCGCCAGGGCGACGGGACGCAGGAAGAAACGAGAGCGCCCGGCAGGGGCGGCGTGTTCCTGCGCCGGATGGGGACGCTGCTGGTGACGGCGCTGATCGTGCTGGGGATCGTGGCGGTGAGCTCCATGGGGAGCGGGAACTTCCTGGACCGCTTCCGGCGCTGGCTCAACTACGGCGCCGGCGGGGAGGAGAGCGCGTACCTTTTCGCGGCCGATTCCAATAATCAGTACGCCCAGATCGGGGAATACTTGGTGGTGCTCACCCAGAACTACCTCCAGTTTTTGGAGGACAGCGGCGCGGCCTATCAGTCCGTGGAGGGGCTGGGGCTGTCCCAGCCGGTGCTGGACACCGGCGGCGGACTGGCTGTGGCCTACGACGCGGGAGGGCAGCACCTGGTGGTGGCCTCGCCGGAAGGGACGCAGCTGGAGCTGACCCTTCCGGAGGGATACGGTTATATCTCCGCCCGGCTCAATGGCAGCGGGTGGCTGGCGGTGACGGCGGAGAAGAGCGGATACAAGGGCGCTGTCACGGTCTATAACGAGGCCCTTGAGCTGGTCTACGAGGTGGACCTGTCCTCCCAGTTTGTGGTGGACGCCCTGGTGACCGAGGACTGTCAGAGCGTGCTGGTGGTGACCTACGGCGAGGAGAACGGCGCTTTCTGCACCAATCTGATCCGCTACCATCTGGCCTCCACCGAGCCGGAGGGGCGGGACGCGCTGCCCAACCATGTGGGCTTTGACCTGGGCCGAATCGGCGAGAGCTATGTGTCCGTGTCCGGCAGCTCTGTGGCCCTGGTGGGGGAGGACGGCGGCGCGGCGGGCAGTTACTCCTTCGGCGGGCAGTATCTCCAGGATTACGCCTTTGGCGGCGCGTTCACGGCGCTGTTTCTCACCCGTTATCAGGCCGGCAGCGTCGGAACGCTGGTGACGCTGGACAGCCGAGGCAGCGTGCTGGGCACCATGGACGTCAGCGATGAGATTCTGGATATCGACGCGGCGGGGGAGTACCTGGCGGTGCTCCAGAGCAACGCGCTGGTGCTCTGCACCGGAGATCTGACGGAGGTCAGCCGCATGGAAAATACCGGCTATGCCAGCCGCGTCCTGATGAGCGAGGACGGCTCGGCCCTGGTGATCGGCGGCAGCAGCGCCCGGCGCTATTTGCCGTGAGCGGTGGAAGAGATTCCAAAGAAAGGTGGTAGCGGATGCTCCAATCTTCTGTTATACTGGACCTGGTGATCGTGGTGATTTTCGCCCTGTCTGTCTGGAGCGGCGCCCGAAAGGGGCTGTTTCGCAGTCTGGCAGAGCTGGTGATCTATCTGATCGGGCTGGTGGGCGCGTCCCTGGCGGCCGGGCAGCTGACCGGCCGGGTGGTGGAGCTGCTGCGGCCGGTGCTGGAGAACCAGGTCAGCGATGCCATCAGCGGCTATATCTCCGGCGCGCTTGCCGACGTGCCCTTTGGGGAGGCCATCGCCGGCCTGGAGGGAGTGGGCGAGCTGGCCGGGAATGTGGCGGCGGAGGCGGTCAATGTGCTGGCGGAGACGCTGGTGTACAACCTGGCCTATGTACTGGTGTTCCTGGCGGTATTTCTGGCGCTGGTGCTCGCGCTGCGCTTTTTTATCAACCTGGGGGATGTCCTCCTGCGGCTGCCGGTGCTTCACCAGATGAACACCCTGGGCGGCATCCTGATCGGCGGGGCGAAGGGCCTCCTGATCGTGTGCCTGATCCTGTGGCTGGACAGCAGAACAGGTCTGCTGCTGGACAGCGGCGCTGTCCAGGGGGCGTATATCGCCCCGCTGTTATTGAAAATTTTGCCCGCCTGAGGTCATGGACCCCGGACGGACGTTAACCCTTGGAGGTCAAGTATGCAACCGACTTTGTGTTCCAGATGCAAGAAAAATGTGGCTGTGGTGTTTATTGCGAAGATGGAGAACGGCAAGATGGTCCACGAGGGCTTGTGCCTGAAGTGCGCCAAGGAGCTGGGGCTGCCCCAGGTCAGCGAGATGATGAACAAAATGGGCATCACCGACGACGATCTGGACAACATCTCCCAGGAGATGATGCAGGCCTTCGGCGGGGCAGAGAGCATGGAGGGGCTGATGAACCCGGAGAGCGCCGGGGACAGCCCGGAGGAGGAAGAGGACGGCAAGACCGCCACATTTCCTTTCTTAAACCGCCTGTTCAACAGTGAAAACGCCCCCGCCCCCGGTGGTGCCGGCGAGAGCGGCCGGAGCCGGGAGAAGGAGCGCAAGGGCGAAAAGGCCCCCAAGCACAAGTTCCTGGACAACTACTGCATCAACCTCACCGACCGGGCCCGGCAGGGAAAGCTGGACGCCGTGGTGGGCCGGGAGCAGGAGATCGAGCGGGTGGTGCAGATTCTCAACCGCCGGCAGAAGAACAACCCCTGCCTCATCGGCGAGCCCGGCGTGGGCAAAACCGCCATCGCCGAGGGCTTGGCGGAGCGCATCGCCGCCGGTGAGGTGCCCTTCAAGCTCCGGGAGAAGGAGGTCTACCTCCTGGACCTCACCGCCCTGGTGGCGGGCACCCAGTTCCGCGGCCAGTTTGAGAGCCGCATGAAGG
>CALXDE010000253.1 GCA_944386965.1 uncultured Oscillospiraceae bacterium | reverse complement strand
GCCCCGGCCGGTTTGACCGGCAGGTGTACGTGGGCTATCCGGATATCAAGGGCCGGGAGGAGATTTTGGACATCTATGTCCGCAACAAGCCCCTGGCCGAGGATGTGGACCTGAGGAAGGTGGCCCGGGCCACCCACGGCTTCACCGGCGCGGATCTGGAGAATCTGGTGAACGAGGCGGCCCTGAACGCCGCCCGGCAGGAGCGCAAGTTCATCACCGAGGGGGACCTGGAGGGCAGCGTCATCAAGGTCATCGCCGGCCCGGAGAAGCGCAGCCGGGTGGTGCCGGAGAAGGAGCGCCGGCTCACCGCCTACCACGAGGCGGGCCATGCCGTGGTGATTTTCGCCCTCAAGACCCAGGACCCGGTCCACCAGATCACCATTATCCCCCGGGGCCAGGCCGGCGGCATGACCATCAACCTGCCCCAGGAGGACACCTCCTTCTACGCCAAGACCACACTCACCGAGCGCATCGCCGTGTTCCTGGGGGGGAGAGTGGCGGAGAAGCTGTTTCTGGGAGACATCTCCACCGGTGCGGGCAACGACATCCAGCGGGCCACGGCCCTGGCCCGGCAGATGGTCACGGCCTACGGCATGAGCGACCGGCTGGGGTCCATCAACTACCAGGCCGACAGCGAGGAGGTCTTTATCGGCCGGTCCATGGGCCACACCCGCCCCTACTCCGAGGCGGTGGCCGCCCAGATCGACGAGGAGGTCAAAGCCATTATCGATGGGGCCTATGCCCGGTGCGAGGAGATTCTGCGGCACTACAGCGGCAAGATGCACCAGGTCGCCGACTATCTCCTCCAGAACGAAACCATGGACGGGGAAACCTTCCGGCAGATGATGGAGGACGGGGCGGAGAGCGGCGCGGAGGCACCCGCGGAACAGACGGAGCCGGAGAAAGCCGCTCCGGCGGCGGAGGCCGCGCAGATTCCGGACCGGAATGCCGGCGGCGCTGAGCGTCTTCCGGAGAAATAAAAAGCCGTCGGATCGAGCAGACATCCCGCCGCGTCAAGGGACGCGGCGGGATGTTTTGTCTCAGGGCCGGCGATTTTGCCGCGCAACAAATGGTTGCTTGACAAAGCTGCCGCCCCTCTGCTAGGGTGTGGAGGAAAGGAGCTGAGAAACATGTCTCTGCGTCAGAATCTCAGGCGGCTGCGCGCCCAGAGCGGCATGACCCAGGAGCAGGTGGCCGCGCAGGTGGGGATCACCCGCCAGGCCCTCTCCAGCTATGAGTCCGGCCGCACCCGGCCGGACATCGATATGCTGCTGCGGCTGTGCCAGGTGTATCAGACGGATTTGGAGGGCCTGATCTGCGGGGACACGGAGCGGCTGCGGTGGGAGCGGCGGGTGAAGCGCCTGGCCTTCTCCCTCATGGGGGCGCTGCTGGCGCTGACAGCGATTTCCTCGGCCCTGCTCTGGAGCGCCAATACCTTCTTCCCCTTGACAGACGGGCAGATCGTCCAGGCGAGTGATGCGGTCATCGAGGCCCATTTCCGCCTGACAGATGCCTGGGAGGCTGTGGATGGCCTGATTCTGACCGCGGCGCTGGCGGGGTTCCTGGCCCTGCTGCTGATGGCGCGGGGGGAGAAGCGCCGGGTGGGGTGGAAGAAGGAATTTCTGTATCTGGCTGCTTTGGCCGCCGGCGTTTTGCTGCTGCCCCTGCCCTTTGCCCTGACCGACCCGGTGTTTGCGCCGGTCAATTACCTGATTACGCCGGCGTTGGTGATCGGGCGGATGCTGTTCTTTTTCGCGCTGGACCGGGCGCTGTGCCTTGTGGAGAGGAGAAGGAAGAGCGCCGCCGCGCCGGAAGAGCCATGAGGCACATGCCGCCCCGCGCGGCGCTGAGCCGTCCCCTGGCAGCGGGGGACGGCTTTTTCTCGCAAAAATGTGCATGAAACCGCCCGAGCCAGGACACCCTATTGCCGAAAAGGAGTGATGCACCATGGATGGAAGCACCTATCCCACCGGCCTGCACAACACCTCGGAGATCGGAAAACTGAGAAGGGTCCTGCTCCACCGGCCGGGAAGGGAGCTGGAGAACCTGATGCCCGAGTACCTGGAGCGGCTGCTCTTTGACGACATTCCCTATCTGAAGGCCGCCCAGGCTGAGCACGACGCCTTTGCCGACTGCCTCCGAGAGAGCGGCGCGGAGGTAATCTACCTCCGGGATCTGGTGGCGGAAACCATTGGGGAGGAGGGCGTCCGGGAGGAGCTGGTGGAGGAGTTTCTGGACGAGGCGGGCATCCAGGGCCATCGGATTCGGGACATCCTGCGGGACTATTTCAGCTCCATGGACGCCCACACCCTGGTGGATACCATGATGGCCGGCATCCGCAAGAGCGATGTGCGGGGATTCGAGACGGGGAAGCTCAGCGACTACCGCAGCTTCCGGTCCGACGACTACCCCTTTCTGGTGGACCCCATGCCCAACCTCTACTTCACCCGGGACCCCTTTGCCGTCATCGGCACCGGGGTGTCCCTCCACAGGATGCACACGGAAACCCGGCATCGGGAGACGGTGTTCGGAAAGATTATCTTTGAGCACCACCCCCTCTATCGGAACGCCCCCAAATGGTACGACCGGGGGGAGACGTCCTCCATCGAGGGGGGCGATGTGCTGGTGCTGCGTCCGGAGGTCCTGGCGGTGGGGATCTCCCAGCGCACGCAGGAGGACAGCATCGACAAGTTTGCCCACACCGTTCTCTCCATCAGCAAAACCTTCCGGAAGGTGCTGGCCTTCGACATCCCCAAGACCCGCTCCTTCATGCACCTGGACACGGTGTTCACCATGGTGGACCGGGACAAGTTCACTGTTCATCCCAATATTCTGCCTGCCATCACTGTCTATGTCCTGACGCTGGAGGAGGGACGGGTCCGCATCCGGGAGGAGCAGGGCCGGCTGGAGGATATTTTGCGGGAGCACCTGGAGCTGGACCGGGTGACCCTGATCCCCTGCGGCAGCGGCAGCGTGGTGGACGCTTCCCGGGAGCAGTGGAGCGACGGCAGCAACACCCTGGCCATCGCCCCGGGGGAGGTGGTGGTCTATGAGCGCAACGCGGTCACCAACCGCATCCTGGAGGACCACGGCATCCTGGTCCA
>CALXDE010000252.1 GCA_944386965.1 uncultured Oscillospiraceae bacterium | reverse complement strand
GGAGAAGACCAACTGGATGAGCGCCACCGTCACCACCCTGGACGGCAAGATCCCGCCCTATGTGCGGAAGATCTGCCGGCGGGACCCCTTCAGCGGGAAGGTGGTCACCGGGGGCATCGTCACGGTGAAGGACTCCAACTGGCTCATGAGCTGGACCTTCAACCGCCAGCCCCAGTTCCGCAGCCAGCCTGAGGGACAGCTGGTGGGCTGGATCTATGGCCTGTTCAGCGATAAGCCGGGCAATTTCGTGAAGAAGCCCATGCGGGAGTGCACCGGCAAGGAGATCTGTATGGAGTGGCTCTACCACCTGGGGGTGCCGGAGGACCAGATCGAGGACCTGGCCGCCCACAGCGCCAACACCGTCCCCTGCATGATGCCCTACATCACCGCCTTCTTCATGCCCCGCGCCAAGGGCGACCGGCCCGACGTGGTGCCGGAGGGGGCTGTAAACTTCGCCTTCATCGGCCAGTTTGCCGAGACGCCCCGGGATACCATCTTCACCACCGAGTACTCCATGCGCACCGGCATGGAGGCGGTGTACACCCTGCTGGACATTGACCGGGGCGTGCCGGAGGTGTGGGGCAGCGCGTACGATGTGCGGGACCTGCTGGGCGCCTCGGTGAAGCTCCGGGACGGCAGGAAGCTCATGGACCTGGACCTGGGGCTGAAGGAGAAGCTGGCCATGAAGGAGGCGCTGAAAAAGATCTCAGGCACCGACATCGAGAAGCTGCTCAAGGAGTATCAGGTGATCTGAGAAAGGGAGGGAACAGGCATGGATGCCGCCATGAAGGTGAGGAAAGGGGCCCTGCGCACGGCGCTGGGCTATATCGAGAAGAACCCGGAGGACAATCTGACGCGGCTGATGGACTGGGTGGACAAGCTGGCCGGGGACGGTCCCGCCAGCTTCCCTGTCCAGCGCTCGGCCTTCCGGAGGGTGCTGAATGCCCCGGAGAGCGGGATGCATCAGCTGATGCTGAGCATACTTCGGGATGTGGACAGCGAGGTGCTGAAAGCCGTCTTTGAGAACTTCTTCCTCAACGCCAGCCTCATCGGCTGGCCCCGGCAGGAGGCGTACCGGGAGAAGCTGGGGTGCAACATCCCCTGGGCCATCCTCATGGACCCCACCGGCGCCTGCAACCTCCGCTGCGCCGGCTGCTGGGCGGCGGAGTATGGCGGCCGGCTGAACCTGAGCTATGAGGAGCTCAGCGGCATTGTCCAACAGGGCAAGGAGCTGGGCACCTATATGTACCTCTTTTCCGGCGGTGAGCCGCTGATACGGAAGAGGGACATCCTGCGCCTGTGTGAGGAGCACAGCGACTGCCAGTTCCTGGCCTTTACCAACGCCACCCTCATCGACGAGGACTTCGCCAGGGAGCTGCTGCGGGTGAAGAACCTCATTCCCGCCATCAGCGTGGAGGGGTTTGAGGAGGCCACCGACCGGCGCCGGGGAGCGGGTACCTATCAGGCGGTCCTGCGGGCCATGGCTGTTTTGCGGGAGTACCGCCTGCCCTTCGGGGCATCCTGCTGTTACACCTCCCAGAACGCGGAAACCATCTGTTCCGAGGCGTTTATCGACCACCTGGTGAACTGCGGGGCCAAATTCGCCTGGTTTTTCCACTATATGCCTGTGGGCAGCGAGGCGGTGCCGGACCTGCTGCCCAGTCCCGCCCAGAGGGAGCGGATGTACCGGGCCGTCCGCCGCTGGCGGGCGGAAAAGCCCATCTTTCCCATCGACTTTCAGAACGACGGGGCGTATGTGGGAGGCTGCGTTGCCGGGGGACGGAATTACCTGCACATCAACGCCAACGGTGACGTGGAGCCCTGCGCCTTCATCCACTACGCCGACTCCAACATCCGGGAGAAGAGCCTGCTGGAGGCGCTCCAGTCCCCTCTGTTCATGGCCTATCACGACCACCAGCCCTTCAACAGCAACCACCTGCGGCCTTGCCCCATGCTGGAGAATCCGGAGATGCTGGGCATGATGGTGCGCAGGTCCGGCGCCCGGTCCACCGCTCTGGAGTCCCCTGAAAACGCCAGGCATCTGTGCGGGAAATGCCGGGAGTACGCCCAGCGCTGGGCCCCGACGGCGGAACGCCTGTGGCGGGAGAACCGGTGAAAAGCACCCCGCCGGGAGCGAAATCCAGCCCCTCACTCCAGGATTGCGGAAGTTTGCCATGAGAAAGCCGCGACAGCACGCGCTCCCCATGCGCTTGCATCGTGACAAAGATAGCCGGAAGTGGAATCAGCACGACCGGCTATCTCTCTTTTCCAGTAACTGGAGGGTTATGCGGCCGGTTGATGATCGTTCCCCGCTTTACAAAGATGGGCAGCCTGTATTTGTGACAGCCACCAGCTTTGCTGGTGGCTGTGTCCTTTGTCCGCCGGACCGGCGCGGCAGCCCGGCGCCTTGCGTTTTGGCACAGCGGGAAGCAATGCCGGACTTGAAACTTTTGCCGGTTTCTTACAAAACACCGGTTTTATATTTTACACGTTTGTGGTATCCTATATTTTCAGAGTGGAAAGATCGGGGGGATCACCGCGGGGGAGGGAATTTATGCCGTCTACATACGCCCACTACCGCCTGGGGCAGGAGGTCCGGCAGAAACTGGCCGGCCGGCAGCGGGAGGTGGTGGAGGCTTGGCCGGAACTGTACTGCATCGGCCTGCACGGACCGGACATCCTGTTTTACTACGGCCCATTGTCCTCCAACCGGGTGAACGCGGTGGGACACGAGCTTCACGCCAGATCCGGGAGATGCTTTTTTGAGAATGCCCGCCGGGTGGTCCGGGGCAGCCGGAAGCCCCAGGCGGCTCTGGCCTATGCCTACGGGGCGCTGAGCCACTTTGCCCTGGACGTGGCCTGCCACCCTTATGTGGATGAGAAAATCGCCGCCAGCGGCGTCACCCACACCAGGATCGAGGTGGAGTTCGACCGGAGCCTGATGCTCTCCGACGGCCTGAACCCGGTGGCGCACGTCCTGACAGACCACATCCGGCCCGCCAGAGCCAACGCCGAAATCGTCGCGCCCTTCTACCCCGGCGTCACGGCCCGGCAGGCGGAGCGGGCTCTGCGGTCCATGATCTTTTATAACCAGGTGCTCCTGGCCCGGACGGATGGGAAGCGGAAGCTGCTCTATGCCGCCCTGCGTGCGGCCGGAAAATATCAGCAGCTGAGCGGTCACATTGTGGACCCCCAGGGGGACCCGGTCTGTGCGGACAGCAATGCCGGACTCCTGGAGCGCTACGGCCTGGCTCTGGACAGGATGCCGGAACTTCTCCGGGCCTTTGACCGCTATCTGGCCGGAGCGGAGGACCTGCCGGAGCTGTTTGACCATACCTTTGACGGAAATTTGCCAGAAAAGGAGCGCAAGTGATGAGAGGACTGTTTTTGACCTTGAAGAACCGGAAGCTCTTCCGGGGGCTGACAGAGGAGGAGTTTGCCTGGGTGCTCTACGATGTGGGCAACTCCGCCTTCACCATGCTCTCCTGCTCCCTGATCCCGATCTGGTTCAAATCCCTGGCCATCGGGGAGGGCCCGGGGAAACTCAGCTCCGATGACGCCACAGCCACGTGGGCCCTGGGTGTGGCGCTGGTGACGGTGATCGTGGCCCTTCTGGGGCCGGTGTGCGGCGCGCTGGCGGACCACCGGGACCGGAAACTGCTCTTTTTCCGCACCAGCGTGCTGCTGGGCGTGGGCGGATGCGCGCTGGGCGGCTTTGCCCCCGGGTGGCTGCTGTTTCTGGCCCTGTTCATCCTGGTGAAAGTGGCCTACTCCTGTTCCCTGACCTTCTATGACTCCATGCTCAATGACATCACGACCCAGGAGCGGATGGACGAGGTGTCCTCCTACGGATACGCCTGGGGCTATATCGGCTCCTGTCTGCCCTTCCTCTTTGCCTTGGTGTTCTATGTGCTGGGCCCGGATATGCTGGCGCTCATCCCTGACGGGGCGTCCCGGGCGGCGGGGTTTCTGATCACGGCGGTGTGGTGGCTGCTGGTCACCCTCCCCCTGCTCCGGCGCTACCGGCAGAAGTATTACACCCAGCCCCAGGCCCGGGCCATCCGGTCGACCTTCCGCAAGATCGGCGGCACCCTGAAGCGCATTGCCCTCCAGGACCGGAAGGTGCTCTTTTTCCTGCTGGCTTTCTTCCTGTATATCGACGGCGTGGGCACCATCATCGACAACTGCATCAACATCGGTACGGACCTGGGCCTGGACACGGTGGGGCAGGTGGTGGTCCTGCTGCTCACACAGGTGGTGGCGTGGGTGTTCTCTCTGGTGTTTGCCCGGCTGTCCCGGCGATATCCCACGGTGACGCTGCTGCTGGTGTGCATCGCGGGCTACTTCTGTGTCTGCCTCTACGCCCTGACTCTGCAATCGCTGATCCAGTTCGGCATCATGGCCTTCGGGGTGGGAATGTTCCAGGGCTCCATCCAGTCCCTGTCCCGGAGCTACTTCTCCAAGATCATCCCGCCGGAGAACTCCGGCGAGTATTTCGGCCTCTACGACATCTTTTCCAAAGGCGCCTCCTTCCTGGGTTCCGCTGTGATTGCGTGGGTGAAATTCGCCGGCGGCACCATCAATATCGCCGTGGGTCTGATGGCCCTGTTTTTCCTGGGCGGGTTCATCCTGCTCAAGGTCGCGGACCGGACCCGGTGTTAGGCGCGGGGCGGGCCTGGGGGAAAGGAACCGATTGCCGTGGAAAGCGAAGAGATTTGCGCCATGTAACGTTTCCCGCCCTTTCGCGCTATTTTTATCTTGCCCAGGCATCCCGGGATCACGGGACCGCCTGCGGCGTTGTACGCGTTGATTCGGGGGATGCCGGGAACAGAATGCTTTTTGCATAAAGGCCGCCCTTTCAGCGCCGATTAAGGTTCGCGTGCTATCATAGCCTCATCAGCCAGCTCCGAGCCGGGAGAGTCCCGCTCCGGCAGATTTGATCCCGGCCGGCGGCCAGAGTCCTGTCCTGCAGGAAACTGCCAAATCTGACATGGAGGAACTGTATGAGACACGCATTCAAACACATAGGGACCGCCGCGCTTGCCCTGACGGTCCTGCTGTCCGGCTGCGGCCAGACGGCTGGGCAGACATCGGATCAGGAGGCGGGGGAAGGCGCCGGGACCCCCGATACCCAGGCGCTCTCCCTGGTGACCGACATCCCAACCACCCAGTATTTTACCGATGAGGCGGTCAAGGAGGAGGATGTGACCACCATCCTTACCGCCGGCGTCAACGCCCCCAGCGCCATGAACGGCCAGCCGTGGCATTTTACCGCCATCACGGATCAGGCCACGCTTCAGCAGATCGCCGATGATATGGGCGGCGGTTTCCCCGCCGGTATGCAGCCCCCGACAGAGGGGGAGGGCGGGACCGATATTCCCTCCGCGCCTCCCGAGGGCTGGGATGAGAGTATGGAACTGCCGGAAGACGTACAGCTTCCCGAGGGCTGGGATGCGGATATGGATATGGAGTTCCCGGAGGGCGCGGAGCCCCCAGCGGCGGGAGACGGGGAGAGCGCGCCTTCCGCCGCTGCCGGCGGCAGTGACGGGACGGCCAAGGCAGACATCACCGGGGCCCCGCTGGCCATCGTGGTTTCCTGTGGGGAGGGGTCGGAGCTGGACGCGGGCCTGGCCTGTCAGACCATGTCGGTGACAGCCCAGCTGCTGGGCTACGGCACCAAGATCCTCACTTCTCCCACCATCGCCCTGAATGGCGAGAAACAGGAGGAGTACCGTCAGCTGCTTGGCATTCCGGAGGACTATTCTGCCGCCGCGGTCCTGCTGGTTGGCTATGCGGACAGTTCTGCGGAGGAGGCCGACGGAGTGACCGGGGCCACCGAACGGAATCCTCTGGATGAGCAGGTGACTTACGTCACGGCAGAGTGACGCGGCAGGTTCCATCATACAGCAAAGCGACGCCCACAGGAGGAGCACTCCTGTGGGCGTTGACATATGTTGATAAAAAATGAAGCCTTTCAGGAGGAAAAATTCCGCCGCGCAGCGAGTCGCGGTTGGAAGCGAGGAGCAGCTTCCATGCGCGCGATGGACTTTGCAATGAAAGGAAAAAGCTCGTCGCGAGCGTCATGTCGCTGGCGACAAGCGGGAAGAGACGGTTAAATCGATATTTCATCTTCTGATTTTGGTGGGATTTTTTCTAAACGTTGCTCTGCCTGCATGGTTCAATGTGCCATCCTTTGTTTTTCCTTCTCATACAAATCTCTGTTCACTACACGAGCATTCAATTCAAGCATTCCTTAGTTCATACAAATCACAGGATCATCAGATGTTGGAAAAGAAAATAATTTATCAAACACTGGTTTTGCCGGTGTTTCAAACGCTCGGTCAAACCAATGTTCAAAATCATCAACTTCCTTTATGCTTCAATAAATTATGAATATTGGACAAAACGGGGCTTGTATGATTAACTTTTTACCAGAAAGACAACCAATGGTTGTAGGATCTGCCGAAAAACATGGGTCGCTTACAGCTGAGGGCGGCCTGTTCCGCTCTACAGGAGGCAACATGATAGATTCGCAACTGGTTATCTGTCTGATCCTATTTGCCCTGACATGCATAGGGTACGTCACCAATATCTGGAGCCTGGGCACTACGGCGCTGGCTTTTTTGGTGGGCTGTCTGCCCCAGCTGATTGTCGCCGCTTTTTACAGCGCCTTGATCCTGCCCCGGTTCTGCCCGGTCAAGGAGAGCGCCCTGGATAGGAACGCCGGGAAAGACGGAGAAGCCGCGCTTTCTCCGGCAGCTGAAATCGCCGGAACCGTCCCCTCCATCATGGACAACGGCAGCTGCAGCCAGCTCGATCTGGTCGGGGGCGGCTGGCTGTACGCAGTCGCCGCCTGCGCCGTCACCGCCGGCTGGATCATGACGGTTTTCCCCGCGCGATAAAAGCGCCGTTCCAAACAAGAAACGCCCTTTGTCTTACATCCAGCGTAAACAAAGGGCGTTTTTCAAAGGATCATTCTAACTTGTTGAAAACCTGGCACTCCGGCAGAACCCTCTCCCGCACAATGGCAAGGAAATCCTTTACCAGCGACAGCTTTGCATTTTCCGGGTGGTAGATCGCCAGACAGCGGCGCTGTTCCGGCATCCCCCGCACGATAAAGTAATCCATCTGCGACCAGTCCACGTCCGGCACCTGGTGGAAAATCACCCCCGCCAGGATCTGTATCCCCAGCCCCGCCGCCGTCAATTTTGCACCCGTAACCATGTTGTTGGTGCTGATGATCCGCCGCGGCCTGAGATGATTGCTGCGCACGATCTCTTCATAGATCGGGTAAATCCCATTGCCGGGGCTGGCGGCGATGAAGGGGATATCCCGCAGCCGCTCAGGCGGCGCCTGATAGAGATGCTGGAAGCTGTATTGTCCGCGCAGTGCAGGCGGAATGATCTCAAAGGTGCGGGAGGCAGCCAGAAACACCTTCTCGAACATCAGCTCTTCGATCACCAGGTTCTCTGCGGCGGTCGGGTAGGCTCCGACCACCAGATCGACCTTCTGTTGCTGCAATCCGCTGTAGATGATATCCTCGGTGGCTTGCATGAGCTGGATATGCACATCCGGGTATTTGCGGCAGAATGCCGGCAGGACCATGGGCAGCCAATAATTCCCCCGTACCTGCCCGATCCCGACCACGAAAGTCCGCATCGGATGCGACATGGTGCGCAGTTCCTCCCGGATCACCTGCTCAGCCAGGGCTACCTGCTTCATTTTCTGTACATAGTACTGTCCTGCCGGGGTGATGACGACCGGCGTCTTGGTGCGGTCAAAGAGCTTGGTCCCCAGCTCCTGTTCCAGCCGGTTGAGGTACATCGAGAGGGTGGGCTGGGATATGTACAGTCGTTGGGCGGCTTTGGTGAGGTTGCGTTCCTCCGCGACGGCGAGGACATAGTCCAGTTTTTCGTGCAGCATGGCGTCGGCCTCCATTCTTCATCCATTATAAAAGGCGGCGCCCGTCCTGTAAAGCCCTTGCAATTCCACATATCGCTGTCTATCATAAAAACAAATAGGGAGGCACAAGCTATGAAGATCACAAAAGTCTGCACCGAACAATACCGCTGGCCGAAGGCAAAGCCCATTGCCAATGGCAAGCACGTCTATACCCACAACGACTTGAACCTGCTGGTCATCGAGACGGACGAGGGTATCACCGGTTACGGGTGCAGTTGGGCCATCGAATTTGCTGAGAGCATGGGCGGGGCCATCCTGGGAGAAGATCCTTTGAACAACGAGCGCCTGTGGCAGAAAACCTATGTGCCCAAATTCATCGGACGGCGGGGAACCAGCGCTAAAACGGTTTCGGCCATTGATATGGCCTTGTGGGATATCAAGGCCAAGGCCGCCGGCATGCCCCTGTACCGCCTGCTGGGCGGCTTCCGTGAAAGCGTCCCCTGCTATGTGGCCGGCGGTTACTACGCAAAGGACAAGGGCATCCGCGAACTGCAGCAGGAGATGGAAGAATATCTGAGCTGGGGCATCCACGCCGTCAAGATGAAGGTGGGCGGTCTTTCCATGCGGGAGGACCAGGAGCGGGTGCGCGCCGTCCGTGAGGTCATCGGCGAAGATACGGTCCTGATGCTGGATGCAAACTGTGCGTATAAATTCTTTGAAGCCATTGAATTCGCCAAGATGGTGGAGGAATATCACCCCTACTGGCTTGAAGAGCCGGTGGATGCCGATGACTACGACGGCTACCGCAAAGTGGCGGCAAAAAGTCCCATCCCGCTGGCAGCCGGCGAAAACGAAGTGACCCGCTTCGGCTTCCGCGATCTGATCAATACTCAGGCCATCAGTATCCTGAATCCGGACGCCGCCAGCCTGGGAGGGGTCACCGAATTTATGAAGGTGGCCAGCTACGCCGATGCCAATGGCATCGTGATGAGTCCCCACGGCCAGCAGCAGATCCATATCCACCTGGACTGCGCGGTCCCCAACGTGAACTTCGCCGAGTTTTATCCGCCCCAGTACGATGCCAAGGTCTATGAGGCGTTCCTGCATCCGGTGCAGTTCAATCCTGACGGCACCGTCAGCCCCAGCCAGGCCCCTGGGGTGGGTCTGGACATCAACCGCGCCGTACTGGCCGACTATCGCATCAAGTAAGGCGGTGTCACGTTCATGAAGATCACTGATGTGAAAGTCCTTCGCGCCAATCGCGCCGTCTACTGCAAGATCTATACCGACGAAGGGATCGTGGGCCTGGGCGAGAGCGGGGCCTGGGGCTTCCTCGAAGCCTCAGCCCAGGCCATCCTGACCATGGGGGAATATCTTATCGGGCAAGATCCGTTAGACATCGAGCACCACTGGCAGTACTTATACCGTTTTTCCCATTTTCGCGGCGCGGCAGTGATGGGTGCCATCTCCGCCATCGACATCGCGCTGTACGATATCGCGGGCAAGTATTTCCATGTGCCGGTCTACCGGCTTCTGGGCGGCAAATGCCGCGACAAAGTGCGCGTATACAACCATACGGCCGGCCGCACCGAAGAGGAACTGGCGGCCAACGCCATAAAGGGCGTATCTGAGGGCTACACTGCTCTGGGACATCTAAACCCCTATCTGGATGAACCGCGCACCCAGCCCTATGCCGACGGCAACGCGGCCATGCTCTATAAAGCCGAGCGCCGCATCGCTGAAATCCGGGAGGCCGTCGGGCAGGAGATCGACCTGTGCCTTGAACTGCACCGGCGGTTGGAGCCGGGGCTGGCGGTGCAGCTGTCCGCCCGGCTGGAACCGTATAACATCATGTTCCTGGAAGACCCCATCCGCCCGGATAATTTTGAGGAGATGGGCCATGTTGCCCGCCAGTGCCGTATCCCCATCGCCACCGGAGAGCGAATCCATACGGTGCATGAATTCGAGCAGCTGCTGAATCAAAACGCATGCAGTTATGTACGGGCCTCTCTGGGTGTGTGCGGCGGCTTTACCGGAGCGAAGAAGATTGCGGCAGTGGCCGAAGCGCACCACAAAAGCCTGGTCCCGCACAATCCCTGTAGTCCCGTCATGACCAACGCAGTTCTGCAATTTGTGGCGGCAACCGACAACATAGCCATCACGGAATATCCCGACCCCTTCGCCGCTTCGACTGCCGATCACCTCACCGGCTCAGGAGTCAAGCTGCGCCAGTGCGATATGGTAGACCACATCCCGGAGCTGCGGGACGGCTATCTGCCTGTCCCGGAAGAGCCTGGCATCGGCATCGATCTGGTGCCGGATGTGGAAGAAAAATTCCCCTTCCGCCCCCACAAAGTGATGACCCGCCTGAACGTTGACGGGTCTATCTGCGACCAATAACATCCCGCGCGTTTGCCATCCACCCGGCAGGTTCTCCGTGCAGCGGATACCTTTTTCTTTTGCGCTGTTTCCGCTCCATTCCATATGTTCCCTGTCACGCTGTGGCTGAAGCTGTGGTCAGAAATGCCTCCCACCTGTTCCCGGCGGCACGTCCGCCGGCGCAGAGGGGAGGCATTTCCTGCTGTCTGACGGTCTGTATTGTAACGCTGCACAAGCGCTTTCCGGCGTTCCTATCTTCCCCGTTCCGGGGATCAGGACGCCCT
>CALXDE010000251.1 GCA_944386965.1 uncultured Oscillospiraceae bacterium | reverse complement strand
TATGTTGCCTTTGCTCTCCCAGCTGAGCTATGGGCCCATATATCTGTCACGGTTGTCTGCCAAGCGAGTTACCGGACGAAATATATTGTGGTATGAAGTTTTAATAAAAGGGGATGCGAACCGGATGGGAGCCACGTGAGCCACCGGCCCAAAAGAGGGGGCATATAACTGACCCGCGTGCGCTCCCAGCTGAGCTATAGGCCCATATTTAGTTATTTTGTATATTTTTGCTTGATTTGTTTGTGCAGTTTGCTGTTCTGGCCGGGCCCGTGTTATGTTGTGCTTGCTCTCCCAGCTGAGCTATAGGCCCATATCAGATTTTCCTTTGGTCAATTTCCAGCGCGCAATTCAAACTGCGACCGCTTTCCCGGCGCGCCTCAATTGAGCCTTGACTATCATAAACCATTTCTTCAAATCTGTCAACAGTCTTGACGGATTTCTTTTCAAGTTATATACTATTACCGCTTATCTTTTCCAGATGGGAGGGTATCTATGGCGCAGCCAAAGTTGTCCCTGCAGCCACGACTCCAGACAATCGCCGATCTGGTGCCTCAGGACAGCAGACTGGCGGATGTGGGGACGGACCACGCCTATCTCCCCCGCTATCTGCTGCAGCAGGGCAGGATTCCATATGCCGTCGCCACGGATATCCACCCGGAGCCGTTGGAGCGGGGGAGGCACACTGCCATGGTCTGGGGCATGGAGGAGCGGATCGCCTTTCGCCTGTGTGACGGATTGGCGGCGGTTTCACCGGAGGAGGTGGATACCGTGGTCATTGCCGGAATGGGCGGGGAAACCATCGCGGCCATTCTGGACGCGGTGCCGTGGAGCCGGGAGAAGCAGGTCCTGGCACAGCCCATGAGCCGGGCGGAGTTTCTGCGCCCGTGGCTGGCCGGCCACGGGTGGCAGGTCCTGGGGGAGACGCTGGTACGGGACAAGGGGCATATTTATCCCATCCTGCGCCTCACCGGCGGGGAGATGCGCCCCCTTGCGACGGGGGAGGCGTATTACGGATTCTCTCCGGCGGAGGGACCTCTGTTTGCCGCGTATCTCCAGAATTGGCGCCGGCGCCTGCAGCGCTCGGCGGAGGGCCTTCGCCGAGCGGAAGATCCGGGCGAGCGGCTGCGTGAGCTGGAGGAGGCGCTGGCCGCACTGATTGAGAAGGAGCGGAAACCATGACAACAGTACGAGACATCGAATCCTATCTGTTTGAATTGGCGCCCAAGGAACTGGCCCAGAGCTGGGACAATGTGGGGCTTCTGGTGGGGGAGGCGCTGCGCCCGGTGAAAAAGGTCCTGGTCACCCTGGACATCACTGCCCAGACGGCGCGGGAGGCCATCGATCTGGGCTGTGATTTGATCGTGGCCCACCACCCGGTGATGAACTGCGCCTGGCATCCGGTCCAGTCCGTCCGGGACGACAATCCCCAGGGCCGGCTGCTGCTGACGCTCATTGAGAACCATATTGCCGCCATCTGCATGCATACCAACCTGGACGCGGCGAAGAACGGGGTCAATGGAGCCCTGGCGGAGACGCTGGGCCTGGCGGAGGCCGCTCCGGTGGAGGAAAACGGCATTGAGCGCATCGGAAGCCTTCCGGAGCCTGTACCTCTGGAGCGTTTCCTGGCCCATGTGAAGGCCAGCCTGGGCGCCAACGGCCTGCGCTATGCCGACGGCGGAAAGCCGGTGCGCCGGGTGGCGGTGGGCGGCGGCGCCTGCGGCGATTTCTTTCAACAGGCCGCGGCGCTGGGCTGCGACACCTTTGTCACGGCGGATGTGAAGTACAACCAATTCCTGGACGCGGCGGAGCTGGGGCTCAACCTCATCGACGCCGGCCACTTTCCCACGGAGGATGTGGTGTGCCCGGTGGTGATCGAGGCGCTGCGCAGACGTTTCCCGACCCTGGAGGTTGTAAAGTCCCGGCGGCACCGGGAGATCATTCAGTATTTCGCGTAATCGATTGCGACATTTTTAATAGAGTTTATTAGAGAAGGAGAACCAACCATGTCTGGACATTCCAAGTGGCATAATATTCAGAAAACCAAGGGCGCGGCGGACGCCAAGCGCTCCCAGATATTCACCAAGATCGCCCGGAAAATGATCGTGGCCGTCAAGGAGGGCGGCAGCGGCGACCCCAACAACAACTCCCGCCTGGCCACCGTCATTGCCGAGGCCAAGGCCGCCAACATGCCCAACGACAACATCAAGCGCACCATCGACAAGGCGCTGGGCGCCGGCAATACCGACAGCTTTGAGAACGTGGTCTACGAGGGGTACGGTCCCAGCGGTGTGGCCGTGATCGTGGAGGCCCTCACCGACAACCGCAATCGCACCGCGCCGGAAGTTCGGCACCTGTTTGACAAATACGGCGGGAACATGGGCGCCAGCGGCTGTGTCAGCTGGTCCTTTGACCGCAAGGGCGTCATCGTCATTGACAATGAGGACGGGGACCTGGACGAGGAGACGGTGATGATGGACGCGCTGGACGCCGGCGCTTCGGATATGGAGGCTGACGGCCCGGTATTTGAGATCACCTGCGAGCCGGACGATTTCAACACCGTCACCAAGGCGCTGGAGGAGAAGGGCTATGTCTTTGCCTCGGCCGCCATTGAGATGGTCCCGCAGAACTATGTGAAGCTCACCAATGAAGAGGATATCAAGAACATGACCAAGATGATCGAGCTCATGGAGGACAACGACGATATCCAGAACGTCTACCACAACTGGGACCAAGGTGAGTGAGAGGTTTTTATATTGCGGAGGTCGGAGCTGAAAGCTCCGGCCTCTTTTTTGCGCCTTGACACACCTGTGAAACAGGAGAGGTCGAATGACGCAGCAAAAGTACCTTGACAACCAGGGAAAAGTTGGCATACTGGAGGTAACAGCGGCGGATGAAAAAATACAGATGCGGCAGGATTGGCTAGGTCCAGCAGAAAAAGGAGGATGCGTCAGTGGGATGGAGCTTGAGCGAGTATTTCAAGAAATTCGGTCATGATATCGAGATGTCGGAGCGGCGGAAAAAGCGCGCCTTAGAGGATGAACTGGGAAAATTTTATCGCACCTGGGGCGATGAGATCTGCCGCTGTTATGATGGGCTCGTGATCGAGGCCCAGGCCCTGGCCAGGGATGACGAAGAAATCACCACGCTGGCCCAAAAGGCAGCGATCTATCAGATGCTGTATGGATTTGTGGAAAAGAACGTGTGGCAAAAGGAACTCTCTGTCGGCGGAATTGCCATGTCTCGCTATATCTACTACCCCGGTCAAGTGCTGTTTCAAATCCTGCTGAAAAATCGGGATGTCCCCTGTTCGTTTCAGGAAGTCGAGGCCGCTATGGAGAAAGGAGACTTGATTTTCTCTGACATCGGCGCTTTGACGGAGCAGGTGTGCGGGACGTTCTGGCAGCACATCATGGACGCCATCCCCTTTTACAGCGGTGATGTCCCGCCGGAGCCCGAGGGCCTTGACAGCACCCTTGCGGCAGCGGCAGCGTGTTATGGGCTCACAGAGGACGGCGGCAGAGCGGAAACTCTCAAAACCGTGTTCTCTCGTCATTGGCAGACGCGCAGCCGGCAGCAGCTTCGGGAATTTGACAAACAGGTATCCGCCGCCCGGGAGGTGCTGCGCCGCTGGGACACGTCTGATCCGGAGAAGATGTGTCTCCTGGTGGTGCTGGGAAATGAACGGGAGCGGGTAGCGCGGTGGAGCCCACAGGAGCTGCAGGAGGTCTTGAACTTTTATGACACGGACCTGTTGTATGAGATCAGTCAAGAAAGCCCCGAGAGGGCTGTGGGATTGGTGCGGTCATTGCTGGATACTGCCGGGGAGTCCCTCGAAAGGCCGGAGGCCGCGTCCTATCTGTTGGGACAGGTTTTGAATATTTTTTATGTCTATGGGAATACACAGGACACCCGAGAATTTCGGAGGGAGGTCCTGCTTGCGCTGGAGAGAGATGACCGCTTTGCCCGACAGGTGTTTTGCAGCGCCTACAACGGTGAACTTTTGGAGAGCCTGATTGCGAATTGCACCCTTTTCCGGAAGCCGGAACTGAAAAAGAAGCTGGAAGGTTTGCTGGAAGAGAATCCCGTCCGCCGCGCGGCGCGTCAGGAATCAACGCCGCCCATTGCGCGGCCTGCGGCAAAAGAAAAGCCGGCGGAACCCAAAACGCCGGTGGACAGCGGCAAATTATACCGCTATTGCCAGGTACAGCTGGAGGGGATGGAGAAGTCCTACTCCTATCTGGCGGAGGACATCCCCGTACAAGTGGGGGACTGGGTGGAGGTCCCGTTTGGGCGGGAAAATTCGCCGCGGCAGGGAAAGGTGATCTCTGTGCAAACTTATACGGCGGCGGACGCACCCTGGCCGCCGGAGCGGAGCAAGGCGATTCTCCGGACTGTTCCCTGTCTGCTCCAAGCAGGGGAAAGAGATACACCGCGGTGAATGATGAACGGATAAAAGTGGGGGAGAGGCGCCGTTTAGGCGCCTCTCCCCATGTGCCGCGAGTAAAACTGTAAGCCGGGTTCTGTATTTGACAGCCATCTATCTAGGCTCGCCGTTGCCGACACGCTCCAGCCACCTCCTGAGGACGGCCGGGCAAGCCTATGTGTCCTC
>CALXDE010000250.1 GCA_944386965.1 uncultured Oscillospiraceae bacterium | reverse complement strand
TCGTGTATCCAAATCGACGTCTGGAAATACGATTGAATCTGCTCCCCGCCAAGTGGCGCTTTGTATTGGAGTCCATTACGAGCCTCCACCGCAAAAGAGGGTGTCATTATGACCCCTCGGTACCGATGTCGGTGAGGAGTCCCTTCAGCTCGGGATAGGGCATGGAGAAACGCTGGCTCAGATAGCGCAGCGAGGCGCCCAGCTCTCCGTCCGGTCCGCCGTACTGGGAGATAATGATTGCCGCCAGTTTGGGGTTTGTGTTCTTGATCTTTACCGGATACTGGAGCTTCTTCTCATAGACAAACATTATTTGCCACCTCCCACATAATCCCAGGGCCACGGATTTTCCAGCCAGTTGTAGCTGGAGCCCTGGGCGGCTGAACTCTGCTCCAGGGGACCGTACTGCTTCTCATATTTGGCCTTGCCCTCCTGATACATGGCGGCATATTTCTGATAGAGCGCGAAGGCCTCCCGGTCCTCCTTGTGGGTGTCCAGATACAGCCCCAGCTCCGCCACAGCAAAATCCAGGGCCATCAGCTCACACAGGGGAGTATTATTACAGTTGAGGCGAGTCTTGATCTCCTTGTGAAAGGGGAGATTCAGGCCCGGAAACAGCGTACCATTCTCCAGGCCCTCCGCCTGTTCATACACGGCGGGACTGCTGTTCTGCATGGGAACATAGGGAAACACCATGCCGGCGCGCTTGCCCGGCAGATTGCCGTCCAGCACATCGCCGGTGTTGGCAGGTTCGTTGTACAAGGGATGGTTCCTCCTAACTTGTGTTCACGGTGCGCGCAGCGCACTCATCCCATTGTATGCCGCCGCCGGAAAAGTGTCGACAGTCCGGACAAGCTGTGGTAGAATAAAGAGAAATCACCCGTTCATATAGTGAACGGGGGTGGATTGCGTGTTTTTTGTGATACAGGGCCGAAGAGGCGCCGCTTATCTGTGTGCTGCCGCCTGTCTGCTGATCCTTGGGGTCATTGGCTGGCGGGGAGGCGAAAGCGCTCCGGCGCTGCAGGCGTCTGGGAAGGGAAGGCCGTCTGCTCAGGTAGTTGTGGTCGATGCGGGACACGGCGGCGCGGACGGCGGAGCCGTGGCGGAGGACGGGACCACGGAGGCGTCGGTCAATCTGGCGGTGGCCAAGCGGCTGGAGGCCGTTTTGACCCTGCTTGGACAGGAGACGGCGATGGTCCGCACAGAGGATGTCTCCATCCACAGCGAAGGGGTAGAGGGTCTGCGGAATCAAAAGGTATCCGACATCCACAACCGGGTGGACCTGGTCAATGCCGCAGGGGATGCCGCCCTCATCAGCATCCATCAGAACAGCCTGCCCCAGGTGCGAAGCGTCCACGGCGCCCAGGTTTTTTACAACGGGAGGGAGGGGGCGGACACGCTGGCCGCATCGGTGCAGGCAGCGCTGAACCAGGCAGTCAACTCCGGCAACGAGAAACAGGAGAAAGCCATCGGCAGCTCCGTTTACCTGCTCAGCCATGTTGACGCGCCGGGTATCCTGGTGGAATGCGGCTTTCTCTCCAACGCGGAGGAGACAGCGCTCCTCCGGTCGGACCCGTATCAGACCAAACTGGCCCTGACCATTGCGGCGGGCTATTTGCAATACAAGACTACGGAGAGCTGCGAAGGCGGATGAAAGCGATGAAAAATAAAAGCGTCTTTTTTTGTACCGAGTGCGGCAGTGAAACGCCCAAATGGGCCGGGCGATGCCCGGCCTGCGGGGCGTGGAATACCATTGTCGAGCAGCCAGACAGCAATGGAAAAGGCAGAAAGGGCAGCGCGGGAAGGTCCAAAAGTTCATTTCATACTGTAAAGGCAATTCCTTTAACAGAGATTGAAGCAGAAGAAGAACTCCGTTTCTCCACCGGTATGCGTGAGCTGGATCGGGTCCTGGGGGGCGGCGCGGTGCGGGGGTCCCTGGTATTGGTGGGCGGCGCGCCTGGCATCGGCAAGAGCACCCTGATGCTCCAGATCTGCCAGACGCTCTGCGCCTTTGCCAAGGTGCTGTATGTCTCTGGCGAGGAGTCGGTGGGGCAGCTGAAACTGCGGGCCCGGCGGCTGGGCGTGGTGGGGGAGAACCTGTATGTTCTCTCAGAAACCGAGTTGGAGGATGTGTTGTCGTCCGTAGAACAGGAGCAGCCGGATATTCTCATCGTGGACTCCATCCAGACCCTCTACAACAGCGCCCTGGACTCCGCCCCGGGCAGTGTAGGCCAGGTGAAAGACTGCACCCTGCGGCTGATGGAGCTGGCAAAAGGGGAGGGAACCACCGTTTTTGTCATCGGCCATGTCAACAAGGAGGGTTCCATCGCCGGCCCCAAGGTTCTGGAGCACATGGTGGACTGCGTCCTCTACTTCGAGGGGGACCAGCACATGAGCTACCGGATTCTCCGGGCGGCCAAGAACCGCTTTGGCGCCACCAACGAGATCGGCGTCTTCGAGATGCAGGGGGACGGATTGGCGGAGGTGGAAAATCCCTCCCAGATGCTGCTCTCCGGTCGGCCGGAGGATGCGCCCGGCACCTGCGTCACCTGTGTGATGGAGGGAAACCGGCCGGTGCTGGCGGAAATCCAGGCCCTGCTGGCACCCACCAGCTTCTCCGTGCCCCGACGGACCAGCAACGGCTTTGACTACAACCGGGCCGCCATGCTGATCGCGGTGCTGGAGAAACGGGGCGGGCTGAAAGTGTCTGTCTGCGACTCCTACCTGAACATCATCGGCGGGCTGACGCTGGACGAGCCCGCGGCGGACCTGGCGGCCATTCTGGCCCTGGCGTCCAGCTATCTGGACAAGAGCGTCAGCGCTGATCTGGCGGCCATCGGCGAGGTCGGCCTGACGGGCGAGCTGCGCAGCGTGGACCAGCTGGCCCAGCGGCTCTCGGAGGTTCATCGACTGGGATTCCGCCGGTGCGTCATTCCCAAGCGGCACCGGCAAAAGCTGGGAACCTTTGAAAATTTGCAGCTTATTGAAGTCGCCAACATCGGCGAGGCAATCCGGGCTGTGCTGGGAAAATAGTTTCCGCGCGGAATGATGCAAGAGAGAGGAGGTTTGGGGGTCCACACATAATTGAACAAAATAAAAATTTTGTTCAATATAGGGGAGTGGTCCGGGCTTGCGGCGGCTCCGGCTGGCGCGTTCTCACCGCTCCGCCTCATCCATATGTGCGGCGTCCCGAATTGGATATGTTGGACTATAGGGCGGATTCTCCGCGCATCCTGATTGATTTTCTATCCTACCATGAGACGATCAAGGCCCATTCCCAAAAAACTGTTGATGAGTATTATCTGGATATGCGCAATTTCCTGCGCTACATGAAACAGATCCGAAACCCAGCCCTTCGGGACAAGGAACTGGATGAAATCGACATCCGGGATGTGGAAATCGACTTTATCCGCACCATCACGCTGACGGATGTATACGGCTATATGGCCTATCTCAGCCGGGACCGGGTGCTCCATCAAAACAGCCGGTACTCCGGATATGGCCTGTCCGCCTCCTCCCGGGCGCGAAAGATCGCCACACTTCGTTCATTTTTTAACTATCTTACCAATAAGGCCCACCTTCTGGCGGAAAATCCCATTCGGGACATCGACTCCCCCAAGCTTCAAAAATCTCTGCCCAAATATCTGACTCTGGGAGAATCCATGGAGCTTCTGGAGGCCGTGGACGGCGTTCAGCAGGAGCGGGACTACTGTATCCTCACGCTTTTTCTCAACTGCGGGCTCCGGATCTCTGAGCTCATCGGTATCAACCTCAACGATATCCAGGACGACGCTCTGCGGGTCTACGGCAAGGGCAACAAGGTCCGGATCGTCTATCTCAACGACGCCTGTCAGGAGGCCCTGCGCCGCTATCTGGCCGTTCGCCATCCGATCACCGGCCGGGATGCCGCCGCCCTCTTCCTCTCTTCCCGGGATCAGCGCATCAGCCGCTCTAGTGTCCACGCCCTGGTAAAGAAGTATCTGGCCAAGGCGGGCCTGGACAGCAAGGAGTACTCCTCCCACAAGCTGCGCCATACGGCGGCCACGCTGATGCTCCAGAACGGCGTGGATGTAAAAGCGGTACAGGAGGTGCTGGGCCATGAGCACCTGAACACCACGGAGATCTATACCCACATCGACAACGAAGCCCTGCGGGTGGCGGCCAGAGCCAACCCGCTGGGCCACGTGAAGCCGAAGTCCAAATCGAAATCCGAAACTTAGGGCCGGTAGATACCGGTTATGTGGAGATAGCGCGCTTTTTGAAAGGGATAGGTGTGAAGCGGCCTGTTGTCACAGTCATGGCTGTGGGCGGCAACCAGGAGCTGGAGCGTCCTGTCTGGACGTTCCGTCCCCCCCACCACCACCACCGGCGAGTGGGCGAACCGCTGTCCATCAAAGGAGAGCTGGATGATATCGCCGGGCATCATATCCTCCGGTCCGCCTTCGACGGCCGCCGGACCGGCCGAGGGCTGTTCTCGGGTCAAAAATTGGAAAAGATACTCCACACCGGTCCAGGCGGGCGCTTTCTGGTTGGGATCAACATAGTACCATCCAAAATCCCGTACAAAATTCATCACTCCGCCGCCGGCGTATAGACACTGGGAGGCAAAATTGGTGCAGTCACCGCCCAAGCGCTCGTAGTCATAAAACCGGGGATTGCGGCCATAGGCCCAGTGGTGGGCATAGGCGACCGCCCCGGCCCGGTCATAGGGTTGCAATGTAAGAGACACAAACACACCTCCGTCCCCACCATCTTATGAGGACGGAGGTTCTGTTTTGCAGGAAGGTCCCCTTTTGCGCCTTACAATATTTTATCATAACGTCTCATATACCCGGCAGGGACAAAAAAAGAGGGCGCCAGGCTTGTGACCTGACGTCCTCCCTTTTTTTCCAAAACTTACTGATTGGCAGCCTCGTTGACCGCCCGCAGCAGGGCGTCCACATCCACACCGTGGACCATGCAGGCCTCTTCCACCGTCTCGCCGCGGCTGCTGGGGCAGCCCAGGCAGTGCATGCCGATGGACATGAAGATCGGGGCAGTCTGCGGCGCGATGTCCAGGATATCGCCGATGATCGTGTCCTTTGTAATGTTGACCATAATAAACCTCCCTCACGGGCCGGGCCCGGTTTTGTTTGTATTGCGAATGTAGTATACCCCACTTTTCCCGATTTTTCAACTCCCAATTTCCCACAGATGCCGCCAACGGACCCAGATTCCCACCGCTTCTGTGTTTTGCAAAGTTTTCTTTGCAAAACCGTTGACAAGTGTACTTGGCGGCGCTATACTATAAATACCAAGTAAACTTGGCAAAACAAAAGGAGGTCCCCGATATGAACAAAGACGAAATCCTGGCGCGCAGCCGGGCGGAGCAGAACGACGAGGGCATGCGGGATGCGGAGGAGAAGGGCCGGCGCATCGGCATCCGGGCCTTCGCCCTGGTGGAGGTCATCATCCTGATCTTCAACGGCCTCACCGACCAGCCCAACTATGTGCCCATAGCTATGTTCTGGGCCTTTGCCGCAGCCGAGGCCTATCCCAAGTACCGCTTCACCGGGAAGCGCTCCTTTCTGGCCGTCACCATCATGGGTGGGCTCGCCTCCCTCCTCTTCCTGGTGTGCCACATCCTGTCCGTCCTGCTGGCTTAGGAGGGTGCGCAATGGATGAAAGCCTGGTTCTAAAGAACCGCCTGAAGGAGGCCCGGACGGAGCGGGGCCTGTCCCAGAGCCAGCTGGCCCAGCTGGTGGGCGTGTCCCGGAACACCATCAGCTCCATCGAAACCGGGCAATTCAACCCCACCGCCAAGCTGGCCCTGATTCTCTGCATCGCCCTGGACAAAAAATTTGAGGAACTGTTCTATTTCCAGGAATAAATCGCCGTTCTCTCATAAAATCCCAAACAAAACGGGAGGGCTGGGTTACCCAGCCCTCCCCTGTTGTGTCCTCGGGACAATCAGCCCTGCTGCTCCTTCATCTTGGCGAAGCACTCGCTGCAATACACGGGACGGTCACTCTTGGGCTCAAAGGGAACCCGAGCCTCCCCGCCGCAGGCTGCGCAAACAGCGGTAAAGTATTCGCGGGGACCGCGGGCCGCGTTCTTGCGGGCATCCCGGCAGGCCTTGCAGCGCTGGGGCTCATTCTGGAAGCCGCGCTCTGCATAGAACTCCTGCTCACCGGCGGTGAACACGAACTCCTTGCCGCACTCTTTGCACACTAAAGTCTTGTCTTCGTACATGTTTCTAACCCTCTCTTTGAAAGAAAAAATATATTGCGATCAGCCTTCGCTGATTGCGCCAGACTAACGCCGGGCAGCCTTCCGGCGAATGCGCTGAACGGCGTTCTCCACGGATTTGGGCGGCTTGTGCAGCGCTTGCGCGATCTGCGTGTAGGTCAAACCATCCAGATACAGGGAGAGCACCTTCCCCTCCAGCGGGGAGAGCTGCTGGTTGATCCGAAGCAGGTCATGGCTCCGGTTTTCCCGGCGGATTACCAGATCCTCCGGATTCTCCTGGGCTTCATGGCCATCAATCGCGGTGTAGGAATTGCTTTCAAAGAAAGGGGTTTCAATGGAAATCGAGTGGTTGAGCGGACTGTGCTTCTCACGGGCCGCCGCTCGCAGGACGGAATAAACGCGATTTCGTATGCATACCTCTGCGAATGTGCGAAAAGACGCCTCTTTTGAGCAATCGAACTCACGAACAGCCTTCATGAGTCCCAACATCCCCTCCTGAATCAGATCGTCACTGTCGCCCCCAGCCAGAAAATACGGCCGGGTGATCTGACGGACCAGCCGGTTGTAGCGCTTCACCAGCGCTTCCTCCGCCTGTCTGTCTCCGGCGGCGGATCTGGCGCACAGCTCTTCATCGCTGCAGGCGGCATCCGGGGTGTCGAGATCCATATTGAAAAAAACCATACTTTATTATACCTATATAAGTGGGGTTTTGTCAAGAATGATGTCAAATTTTTTCCCGGTAATTCCCTACTTTTTTAGCGAATTCACCAATGCGGCCAGCCGGTCCGCGCAGGACTGGGCAATCTCCTCCGTTTTGGCCTCCACCATGACGCGGATCAGGGGTTCCGTGCCCGAGGCCCGGACCAGGACCCGGCCCTCTCCAGCCATGGCCTCCTCCTCTTTCTGCGCGGCGGAAAGCAGCGCCGGGTCCGCCATAATCCGCTCCTTCAGCCCCGTCACATTCTCCAGCCGGACATTGACCAAAACCTGGGGATACTGGGGGCAGATCCCCGCCAGCTCACTGGCCTTCTTCCCGCTGCGCCGGAGGATCTGCAAAAACTGCAGGGCGGTGAGCTGCCCGTCGCCGGTGGTGGCGTAGTCGGTAAAGATCATATGGCCGGACTGCTCGCCGCCGATGCGGTAGCCGTGCTCCAGCATCTTCTCCAGCACGTTCCGGTCCCCCACGGCCGTGCACACCAGGCGCAGCCCGTTCTTGTTGCAGAACTCGTGGAGGCCCAGGTTGCTCATCACCGTCCCCACGATGGTGTGGCCGGTCAGGGTGCCCTGCTGCTTCATATAGGCGCCGCAGACGGCCATGATCTTGTCGCCGTCGATGATATTGCCCTGCTCATCCACCATCAGGCACCGGTCCGCGTCGCCGTCGAAGGCCACCCCCAGGTCGTACTCCCCGGCGGTCACCATAGCCGCCAGACTTTTGAGGTGGGTAGAGCCGCAGCGGTCGTTGATATTCACGCCGCTGGGCTTGCGGTGGATGAAGTCCGCCTCCAGAGAGAAGCGGGAAAACAGATCCGGAGCCGTGGCGGAGGCGGCGCCGTTAGCGCAGTCCACCAGAATCCGCAGTCCATCCAAGTCGTCGGCAATGGTGCCGGCCAAGTACTTGATGTACTCATACTTGAGTTTCTTCATGCCGTGGATACGCTTGCCGATGTCCGCGCCCTTGGCTGTGGCCATCTCCTCTTCGGAGAGAATCTTCTCCTCCACCCGCTCCTCCAGCGCGTCGGAGAGCTTGTAGCCCTGGCCGTTGAAGACCTTGATGCCGTTGTGCTCAAAGGGATTGTGGCTGGCGGAGATGACGATGCCGGCGTCCGCCCCCACCTGAATGGTCAGATAGGCTACCGCCGGGGTCGGGATAACGCCCAGGGGCATCACGTCGCCGCCGGCGGAGCAGATGCCCGCGATCAGGGCCCCCTCCAGCATGTCCGAGGAGATGCGGGTGTCCATGCCGATGGTGAGGAGAGGCTTTGCTCCCTTCTCCTCAAAGAGGACTTTTGTCACCGCCTGCCCCACCCGGAAGGCCAGATCCGCTGTCAAATTTTCTCCAACAATGCCGCGAATGCCGTCAGTCCCAAACAATTTTCCCATAAATCAAAACACCTCGTTACAAATTCTTTTTATTTTCCAGATCGTCCCTGGCTATTTTATGCCCGGACAGGTCAAAATTTCGCTTCAATTCCCGCTCCACGGGGATCATGCTCAGAAACAGCGCCGCGCACTGGAGCGTCGTCAGGCCCAGCGTCCACCAGGCCGCCGCCTCCACATCCCATCCAAGGGCCGGCAGCATCAGGAGAACGCTGAGGACGGCCGTCCTCATGCCCCAGCGCAGCCACACCCGCCCGCAGGCGCGGTGGGCAAAGGCCCAAGCCTCCGGGCTTGCCATGGAGCGGCGGGTGCGATAGCCGTAGACGCTGTTGATGCTCTTGGGCGGGCGGCGGAGGAAGATCCATCCAAAGAGCGCCATCACCGCCGGCACCAGCAGGGCGCAGGCCGTCATGGCAATCCAGGCCCCTGTCATTCCCCTTCCTCCTCCGCAAAGAGATACCGGAGCATCCGGTCCGGGTCCTCCAGGAACCGCCTGGTCAGCTGGTAGTGCTCCGTCTCCTCGTAGCGCACCGGCCGGATGCCTTCCTCGTCCAGGAGATAGATCCGGGCGCCGGGATAGGCCATGAGGATGGGCGAGTGGGTGGCCACGATGAACTGGGCGTCCTCCCCCACCAAGAGGTGCATCTGTCCCAGGAGGGTCAGCTGCCGGGCCGGGGACAGGGCCGCCTCCGGCTCATCCAGAAGGTAGAGCCCATGGCCGCCGAAGCGGTTCTGCACCAGCGCCAGAAAGCTCTCCCCGTGGGACTGGTGGTGGAGGGAGACGCCGCCGTAGCTGTCGATGACCCGGCCGCCAAAGGCGGGTTCCTCGTCCATCTCGTCAATATTGGTTGCCACGTTGTAAAAGCTCTCCGCCCGGAGGAAAAAGCCGTCCCGCGGGTAGCGGCTCCGGGCCACGGTGAGACAGTCGCACAGCCGGGAGTGGGTATCCCGGGTGGAGAAGCGGAAGTTCCGGGTGCCGCCCTCGGCATTGAAGCCGCAGCAGATGGCGATGGCCTCCAGGAGCGTGGACTTGCCGCTGCCGTTCTCCCCCACCAGGAAGGTCACATCCGCGTCAAAGGGCAGCTGATGCTCCCGGTCCCCGATGGCCCGCACCGCCGGCAGGGCCCGCAGATAGGAGCCCTCCGGCAGGGGGCTGTTCAAAAAGATGCTCTCCACATACCGCCGGTCCACCTGCAGCCCCCCTGTAATACAGCGTGTATTCGCCCCGCGCGCCGAAAAATTCCTCTCAGCCGGCGATTACAAAACGTATTCTTCTATAAACTCAGCTGTTCGTCCCCGGCATAGTCCATATGCAGGTGCTCATAAGCCTTTCGGGTGACACAGCGGCCCCGGGGCGTCCGGGTCAAAAAGCCGATCTGCATAAGGTAGGGCTCATACACATCCTCCAGGGTCACCGCCTCCTCGTTGATGGTGGCCGCCAGCGTCTCCAGCCCCACCGGCCCGCCGCCGTAGAACTGGATGATGGCGGAGAGCATCCGCCGGTCGATGCTGTCCAGCCCCAGGAAGTCCACCTCCAGAGCCGTGAGGGCCAGGTCCGCCACCTCCCGGGTAATGACGCCGCCGGCCTTCACTTGGGCAAAATCCCGCACGCGCCGGAGCATCCGGTTGGCGATGCGGGGGGTTCCCCGGGAGCGCCTGGCGATCTCCATGGCCCCCTCCGGCTCGATGGGCACGTCCAGGATGCCGGCGGAGCGGGTAACGATCTGTGTCAGCTCCTCCGGGGTATAGAGCTCCAGCCGCAGCGTCACGCCGAACCGGTCCCGCAGGGGCGCGGAGAGCTGCCCGGCCCGGGTGGTAGCCCCGATGAGAGTAAATTTGGGCAGGTCCAGGCGGATGGAGTTGGCGGAGGGCCCCTTGCCAATGATGATGTCGATGGCGTAGTCCTCCATGGCCGGGTAGAGCACCTCCTCCACCGAACGGTTGAGGCGGTGGATCTCATCCACAAAGAGGATGTCGTTCTCGTTCAAATTGGTCAGCAGCGCCGCCAGATCCCCCGCCTTCTCAATGGCCGGGCCGGAGGTGATGCGGATGTTGACCCCCATCTCGTTGGCGATGATGCCGCTGAGGGTGGTCTTGCCCAGACCCGGGGGACCGTG
>CALXDE010000249.1 GCA_944386965.1 uncultured Oscillospiraceae bacterium | reverse complement strand
CCCGGAGCCGGGGGTATAGTCGTAGCGCTCCAGGTCCACGGCGGCCACCAGGCCGCGGCGGACCTTCCCGTCGGACTGGGTGCGCTCGATGTAGAGGATGGCGCTTTCATAGGTCTGGAAGATATCCCGGGCCAGGTAGTCGGCCATGGCGGCGTTGATGTCCGCCACATGCCGCTCCACGTCCGGGTCATTGAGCCTGCTCTCCGGCAGGATCAGGCGCAGCGTGCTGGGGGCCTCCCCCACGATGCGCTCCGCCTCCTCCCAGTACTCCGGCTGGGAGGTAAACTGGTCGCAGGCCACCACGGCCCACTTGGTCATGTCACAGTCCCGGGGCAGCAGGATGTCGGCGGGCACCATGCCCAGGCGCGCAAACTTCTCGTTCATGTCGTCTCTCCTCCGTCATCATTTCGCCGGACGCGCCGGCGCTTCTCATCGCGATTCCGCTCTCACAGGGCGGCACGGATAGCCGCAAGCAGGTCGCCGTAGTCCTCGAAGGCGGGCAGCTGGGGGTAGTCGGCCTTGATCTTCTCGGTGGTGCGGAACAGGAACCCGGCCTTGCTGGCCAGGATCATATCCAGATCGTTGTAGCTGTCGCCGGCGGCGATGGTGTCGTATCCGATGGACTGGAGCCCCCGGACCGTGGTAAGTTTGGAGTCCTTGCAGCGCATATGGATGCCGGTGATCATCCCGTCGCTCCCGACCTCCAGGCTGTTGCAGAAGAGGGTGGGCCAGCCCAGCTTTTTCATCAGCGGCATGGCAAACTCCTCAAAGGTATCGCTGAGGATCACCACCTGGGTCAGGGACCGCAGCTCATCCAGGAACTCCTTTGCCCCCGGCAGGGGATCGATGGTGGCGATGGTGTCCTGGATCTGCTTGAGTCCCAGGCCGTGCTCGGCCAGAACGCCGATGCGCCAGCGCATCAGCTTGTCGTAATCCGGCTCGTCCCGGGTGGTGCGTTTGAGCTCAGGAATGCCGCTGGCCTGGGCAAAGGCAATCCAGATTTCCGGGACCACCACGCCCTCCATATCCAAACAGACGATATTCATGTGATCTTGTTCCTCCCTCCCCCGCATCTGCACGGGAACATTGATTTGATTCAATTATAGCAAATCCCGCCCGCCTTTTCAATCACAAACCGGGAAAAATCATTACAATTTGTCAGGCGCTCAAAAACTTTTTCAGAGTTCACATATTTCCATCCCGCCGTGGGAAACTAGGGCATATTCCAAAATGAACTGGAGGGATTCCTATGGTCATTGATAAGATCGCGCTGGTGCTGGCCATTATCGGGGGACTGAACTGGGGCGCCATCGGCCTGTTCGGCTTTGACGTGGTGGCCTTTCTCTGCGGCGGCCAGATGGCGATGGTCAGCCGGATCATCTATACCCTGGTGGGATTGGCGGGGCTCTGGTGCATCTCCCTGCTCTTCCGGGAAAACGCCGTTGACGAGACGACAACCTGACGCCCTTTCGCGGCGAAGGCGGACCGCCCAACAGGCGGTCCGCCTTCGCTTTTCTTCCGCCGCTGTTCCGGGCGCGCATTTTTCTCTTGAACACCCGGGGAAAAATTGGTACAATCAAATTTGATAAAACTACCAGAGAAAGAAGATCCGACGTGACCAAGCAAGCTCTCAAGGCCGCCTTCCCGGGAACGATTCCGGTGCTGGCGGGATACGTAGTGCTGGGGATGGGATTCGGCATCCTGCTCCAGAGCAAGGGCTACTCCTTCCTGTGGGCAGGGGTGATGAGCCTGACCATCTATGCCGGCTCCATGCAGTATGTGGCGGTGGATCTGCTCTCCACCGGCGCCAGCCTCATCTCCGCGGCGCTGATGACCCTGGTGATCAACGCCCGCCATCTCTTCTACGGGCTCTCCATGCTGGAGAAGTACCGGGGGATTCGGGGCGCGAAAAAATTCTATCTGATCTTTTCCCTCACCGACGAAACGTATTCCCTGGTGTGCGCCGCCCGCCCTCCCAAGGGGGTGGCCCCCGCCGCCTTCTACTTCTGGACCAGTGTGCTGGACCAGTGCTACTGGGTGGCCGGCAGCGTCCTGGGCGGGCTTGTGGGACAGGTGCTGCCCTTTGACACCACGGGGGTGGACTTCGCCATGACGGCCCTCTTTGTGGTGATTTTTACCGACCAGTGGCTCACCCGGAAAAACCATCTGCCCGCCCTGGTGGGCGTCGGGGTATCGGCGGCGTGTCTGCTGCTCTTCGGCCCGGACAACTTCATTATCCCCGCCATGGCGGGCATCGCCGTGGCGCTGATGCTCCTGCGGGGGCGGACGGAGGAGGTGGACGCGCCTTGAGCGGTTTTGCGCATTCCGCGGCGCTGGTGGCCGCTGTCGCCGCCGTGACGGCCCTGACCCGGTTCCTCCCTTTCCTCCTCTTCGGCGGGAAACAGCAGCCGCCCAAGGCGATCCTCTACCTGGGCCGGGTCCTGCCCTGCGCCATCATGGGGATGCTGGTGGTCTACTGCCTGCGGAACATAACGCCCCTCTCCCCGCCCTACGGGATTCCGGAGGCCGCGGGGGTGCTCCTGGCGGTGCTGCTCCACGTCTGGAAGCGCAACACGCTGCTGAGCATCGGCGGCAG
>CALXDE010000248.1 GCA_944386965.1 uncultured Oscillospiraceae bacterium | reverse complement strand
GCTCTCCCACATAGGTTTCAAAGCCCTGGGGCATGGCCATGATATCGTCGTAGATCTCCGCCTGCTTGGCGGCCTGGATCACCTCGTCGGTGGTGGCGTCGGGCCGGCCGTAGCGGATGTTCTCCATAATGCTGGCGGCGAAGAGGAACACATCCTGCTGCACCACTCCCACGTTGCGCCGCAGGCTCTTCTGCTTCACATCCCGGACATCCAGCCCGTCGATGGCGACGCTGCCCTCGCTTACGTCGTAGAACCGGGGGATCAGGTTGCACAGGGTGGTCTTGCCGCCGCCGGAGGGCCCCACCACCGCCACCGTCTCGCCGGGGAGGACGTGGAGATCGATGTGGTGGAGGACCTCCGTGTCGTCCCGCTCGTAGGAGAAGCTCACGTTATGGAGCTGGATGTCGCCCTTGACATCCGCCAGCTCCCTGGCGTCGGGCTTGTCCTTGAGCTCGGGCTCGATGCGCATGATCTCAATAAAGCGGCCAAGGCCGGCGAAGCCGTTGGCAAAGAGCTCGTTGAAGTTGGCCATCTTCCGCATGGGGTTGACAAAGGTGCTGATATAGAGGTTGAAGGTGATGAGGTCCACATAGGTCATCCGGCCGTCCATGATCAGCAGGCCCCCCACGGCGATCACCGCCAGGGGCAGCAGGCACAGGAAAAAGTCCATGGTGGCGTTGAATCGGCCCATGGCCTTGTGGAATTTCCGCTTGGAGGTCTTGAACTGCTCGTTGGCGTGGTCGAACTTGTCCGCCTCCGCCTGCTCGTTGGAGAAGGCCTTGGCCGTGCGCATGCCGGAGAGGCTGCTCTCCAGGTCCGCGTTGATGCCGGCCATCTGCCGCTTGACGCCCCGGGACGCCTCGGCCATGGCGCGGCGATTGAGCATGGTGATGACCACCGCCAGGGGGATCAGCACCGCCACCACCAGGGCCAGCTGCCACTGGATGGTGAACATGATGACCACGGCCCCCACCACGGTGACCACGGAGATGAACAGATCCTCCGGCCCGTGGTGGGCCAGCTCCGTGATGTCAAAGAGCTCCGCGGTCATCCGGCTCATGAGATGGCCCGTGCGGTTCTTGTCGTAAAATCCGAAGGAGAGGGTCTGCAGGTGGGTGAAGAGGTCCCGGCGGATGTCCGCCTCCACCAGAATGCCGAAGGTGTGTCCCCAGTAGCACACGGTGTACTGCAGGCCCGCCCGGAGGATGTAGGCCGCCAGCATAATGCCCATCACGGCGAAAAACGTGCCGTACAGGTTGTTGGGCAGCAGGTCATACATACAGGTCCGGGACACATAGGGGAAGGACAGGTCCACCAGGGACATGAAAAAGGCGCAGGTCATGTCCAGGGCGAAGAGCCGGCGGTGGGCCTTGAAGTAGTGGAAAAAGATGGAGAGGGTTCCCCGGGTTTGAAAATCCTTGGTGGTCATGGCATGATTCTCCCTGATGATGAAAAGTCTTATTTCAGCCCTTTATTGTATCACAGCCGCAGTCGCGGCGCAACAAAAACCCGCCCTCCGTGGGCGGGTTTTCGCGTCAAAGGCAGCGCTCATCCGGTGACCCGGACAATGCACTGGAGGGTCTGTCCGTCCACGGTGGCCGTGGCGGTGGTGGTGCCCTTTTTGAGGAAATGGACGGTGCCGTCGGCGTCGATGGTGGCAATGGAGGCGTCCGCGATGCTCCAGGTCACCGCCGAGGTGGTGCCGCTGACCTTCAGCTGGAAGGGCGTTCCGCCCGCCGGCATGGTCATATCCTCCCGATTCAGGGAGAGATTGCTGGAGCCGGAGGGGGTTGTCGTACCGGCGGTGATCCCCTTGATGCGGACGATACAGACCGCGGAGGTGAACCCGTCGGTGACGGTGACCTCCGTGTTTCCGTTGCCCACGCCGGTGACCAGACCGCTCTCCGACACGGTGGCCACGCTGGGGTCAGCGGTGGTCCAGGTGTACTCTCCGCTGCCGCCGGAGGCCTTGAGCGTATACTGCAGGCCGTTGGAAGCGGTCAGGGTGAAGTCCTCGCTGCTCAGGGCCACCGGGGTGCTGGGGGGCGTGGCCGGCTGGGAGTCGCCCCCGTTTTCCGGCTTCGCGCCCTGGCTGTCATCGGCGCTGGGCATGACGCCGTCCTCCGGCTCATCGGCGCCGGAGTCGGAGGGGGGCAGGCTGCCGGCGTCCTGGTCCGCCCCGTCCTCGGCGTTGGTGGGTTCCCGCATTCCCAGGGCCTGGGCGATGTTCTCCCCGAAGAAGCCCACCGCCCCGGCGCCAATCACCACCAGAGCCAAAACCAGCGCCAGCACCCCCAGGGCGTGTCCGCCCCGGCGGTTGCGGAAGTCGCTGCTGTGGCGGTGGATGGGCTTGCCCCGGCGGATGGCCTCCTGTTCCTCACAAAACGGGCAGGAGCGATAGGTCGCCGAATACTCCTCCCCGCAGACATCACATTTGCGCATCTCCATATGGTGGGACCTCCTGTGGCATACTACTTTACATAATACTGAAAGAAACGGATTTCGTCAATGGCGATTTTCAAAAAAAGTCACGGTTTTTCCCCACCGGCGCGAAGCCCGGCAGACCGGCGGGGAGGAATTGCCAAGACCGCCCGATGCTGGTATACTGATGCATATGTGCCGCCCAGGCAGCCGCGCGCTCCTGGGCGGGGCGTCAGAACAAAAGGAGGATGGGGTATGAGTGGATATTGGGAGGCCGCCCGGTCCGAGGCGCTGCGGCTCCGATGGATCTCGGTGCAGTGCTATGAGATCGCGCTGCCCAATGGAAAAGTGATTGTCACCGACCCGTTTTACTGGGATGGGTCCAACTATGAGTCCCTCCCCGCCCTGACCAGGCGGCAGGAGAGCGACCTGCGGGTCTATGCCCAGAAGGGCTTTTCAAAAGAGGCGTTTACCGGCGCGGACTATATCCTGATCAGCCATGCCCACGCCGACCACACCAACCTGACCGGCTGGCTCTGGGACCGGTTTCGCGGGCGGGTGCTGGCGCCGGCGCCGGCGGCGGAGGAGATCGCCCGGGTCTACAACATTCCCTGCGGCGCCATGCTTCCCCTGTACCCGGGCAACACCTACTATCTGGACGATTTCACCCTGCACGTGTATCCGGGGGCCCATGACAACCGCGCCCTGCGGGAGGGGCGGGTGGAGCGCCCCGGAGACGCGGCGGCGGAAGACGCCGGGAGCAGCGCCTTCGGCGTTCCCGTGCCCAATAACCTGGGCCGCCTGGGGCACCTGTTCTGTTTCAACTTCCTCCTGGAAACCCGGGAGAATTACCGCATTGATTTCTGCGCGGGCCGGGATTATATGGACCATGTGCGGCATGTGGCGGACAGGCGCCCCAATCTGATGCTGCGCCACAGAATCCGGACCGTCTCCCCCCGGGACTACGCCCGGCAGATGGAGGCCATGGGCGCGCAGCTGATGCTCCCCCTGCACCACAACAACGCGCGGGCCTCGGGGGAGGACCTCTGCGCCTACTTCGCCCAGGTCAACCGCTTCCTGCGGGAGGACGGATATCCGGGCGCGGCCTTTCTCCCGGAGCCCTATCGGTGGTACAGCGTCTATACCGGCATTGCCGGCCTGTAGCCGCCGTTTCTCCGCGCTTTTGGATAGAAACAGCCCCGGCTGCCCGCCTGTTTTTGCATAAAGTGGATAAATTGCGGCGTCCCCCATTTTTTGCCTTGACAAATTGCGGTATTCTGGTACAATAAGCGCGTTGCGTATATCTCAAATTTTTTAACTAAATATTTTTATCTAAATCAGCCGTTCCCAGCATACTATTTGGATAAGATAAGGAGAGAAATCAAATGGATTTTGAAAAGGTAAAGGCGGTTGTCGCCGAGACACTCAACTGCGACGCGGACAAGGTGACCATGGAGGCCAGCCTGGCCGACGATCTGGGCGCCGATTCCCTGGCTGCCGTGGAGCTTTCCATGGCCCTGGAGGAGGAGTTCGACGTGACCATCGCCGACGAGGACCTGCCCAACCTGAAGACGGTGGGTGACCTGTACAACTACATGAACGACCACATCGCGTAAATGGGTAAAAAGGGCACCGGTGCAGGCCGGTGCCCTTTTCCGAAAGGAGCCGACATGAACAACCAAGAGATCTTTGAACTGATGGATCATTTCGACGCCAGCGCGGCCACCAGTCTCAAGCTCACCCAGGGGGATTTCTCCCTGGAGCTGGAGAAGCGTCCGGCGGCGCAGGCGCCGGCACAGATGCCGGAGCAGACGGCCGTCCCGGCGGCCCGGGAGGCCGCGGCGGAGGAAGCCGCCGACACCGGCCTGTACATCGAGGCCCCCCTGGTGGGCACGTTCTATGCCGCCCCGTCTCCCGGCGCGGACCCCTTTGTCCGGCCCGGCGACCGGGTCGCGCGGGGACAGACCGTGTGCCTGCTGGAAGCCATGAAGATGATGAGCGAGGTCAAGGCCCCCTGCGACTGCGTGATCGAGGCGGTGCTGCCCCAGGATGGGGCGCTGGTGTCGTTTGGGGAAGCGCTGATCCGCTATCGGGAAGGTTGAGACGATGTTCAAGCGGATTTTGATTGCCAACCGGGGCGAGATCGCCATGCGGGTCTTCCGGGCCTGCCGGGAGATGGACATTGAGCCGGTGTGCGTCTACTCCCAGGCGGACCGGGACGCCCTGCACATCCAGCTCTCCGAGCAGTCCTACTGCATCGGTCCGTCCCGCGCGGCGGACAGCTATCTCAACCAGGACGCCATCCTCACAGTGGCCAAGGCCGCCGGGTGCGACGCCGTCCACCCCGGCTACGGGTTTCTCTCGGAGAACGCGGACTTTGCCGACGCCTGCGCCGCCGCGGGCGTCACCTTTATCGGCCCCTCCGGGGACGTGATCCGGGCCATGGGCAACAAGGCTGCCGCCCGGGCGCTGATGCGGCAGGCAGGGGTTCCGGTGGTCCCCGGGTCCGACGGGGCCGTGGAAACCGCCCAGAGGGCCCGGGAGATCGCCGACGCCATCGGCTACCCCGTGCTCATCAAGGCCGCCGCCGGCGGCGGCGGCCGGGGCATGCGCAAGGTCTTCGACCCCGAGCAGCTGGAGCCCCTCTTTGAGGAGGCCCGCGCCGAGGCGGTGGCCTGCTTCGGAGACGGGGAGATGTACCTGGAAAAGCTGATCCTTCACCCCCGGCACATTGAGTTTCAGATCCTGGCCGACCGGGAGGGACATGTGATAGAGCTGGGGGAGCGGGACTGCTCCATCCAGCGGCGCAACCAGAAGCTGCTGGAGGAGTCCCCCTCCAAGGCCCTGACGCCCCAGCTCCGCTCAGAGATGGGGGCCGCGGCGGTGGCCGCCGCCCGGGCCGCCGGCTATGAGAACGCCGGGACCATCGAGTTTGTCCTGGACCAGGAGGGACATTTCTACTTCATTGAGATGAATACCCGCATCCAGGTGGAGCACCCGGTGACGGAGCTGGTCACGGGGCTGGATCTGGTGCGGGAACAGATCCGCATCGCCGCGGGACTGCCCCTGTCCGTTTCCCAGGAGGATGTGGTCCTCCGGGGGCACGCCATCGAGTGCCGCATCAATGCCGAGGACCCGTCCCGGGACTTCCGGCCCTGCCCGGGAAAGGTGGGCTTTCTCCACCTCCCCGGCGGCTACGGGGTCCGGGTGGACACGGAGCTCTATCCCGAGTGTGAGCTGCCCCCCTACTACGACTCCCTGGTGGCAAAGGTCATCGTCACCGGCTCCACCCGGCTGGAGGCCATCCGCCGGATGCGCCGGAGCCTGGGGGAGCTGGTGATCGAGGGGCCGGAAACCAATACGGACCTGCTCCACCAGATCCTCTATCACCCGGACTTTGTCCGGGGCAACTACAACACCGGATTCCTGGACGAGAATATGGAGACTCTCCTGGCCTGGAGCGGCAGCGGGGAGGCTGAGGAGACATGAACAACATCAACATTTTGGCCCAGCGCCGCCAGAAGCTTCTGGCCCTGAAGGCCCTGCGCAGCGCCCCTGTCGTGCCGGCCCACACCGAGGAGCCCTGTCCCCGCTGCGGCAAGCCGGTGGCCCGCCGGGACCTCTCCGAGCACCGCTATGTCTGTCCCCTGTGCGGCTACCACCACCCGGTGGGGGCCTACTACCGGCTGAGCCTGGTGCTGGACAAGGGGACCTTCCGGGAGCTGGAGGCCAACCTGATCTCCACCGACCCGCTCCAGTTCCCCGGATATAAGGATAAGCTGGACCAGGCCCGCCGCCGCACCGGCATGGGGGAGGGCGTGGTCACGGCCCTGGGCCGCATCGGCGGATACCGGGTGGCCGTGGGCGCCCTGGACAGCCGCTTCTTCATGGGCAGCATGAGCGCGGCCCTGGGAGAGAAGGTCACCCGGCTGGTGGAGTACGCCGGGAAGAACAAGCTGCCCCTGATCCTCTTCTCCGCCAGCGGCGGGGCCCGGATGCAGGAGGGGATTCTCTCCCTGATGCAGATGGCCAAGACCGCCGCCGCCCTGGAGCGCTTTTCGAAGAAGGGCGGGCTGTACATCTCCGTGCTGACCCACCCCACCACCGGCGGTGTCACCGCCAGCTTCGCGAGCCTGGGGGACATCATGCTGGCCGAGCCCGGGGCCCTGATCGGCTTTGCCGGGCCCCGGGTGCTCGAGCAGACCATCGGCGAGAAGCTCCCGGAGGGCTTCCAGAGCGCCGAGTACCTGCTGGAGCACGGCTTTCTGGACGCCATCGTCCCCCGGGATCGCCTGCGGGAGACGCTGAGGCAGCTGCTCCGGCTCCATGGAAAGGGGGGCGACGCGCGTGGCTAATCGGGATCTGACAGCCGCCCAGCGCGTGGCGCTGGCCCGCCACGCCGGCCGCCCCGGCACGGCGGACTTTATCGCCGCCCTCATCACCGACTTCTTTGAACAGCGGGGGGACCGCCTGTGCGGCGAGGACGGCAGCATTTTAGGGGGCGTGGGCCTCTTCCACGGGAAGCCTGTCACCGTTCTGGGCCACCGGAAGGGGAAGACCCTGGAGGAGCACATGGCCTATAACTTCGGCATGCCCTCCCCGGAGGGCTATCGGAAGGCCCAGCGCATCCTGGGCCAGGCGGAGAAGTTCCGCCGCCCCGTCATCACCTTCATCGACACCCCCGGGGCCTACCCCGGCCTGGAGGCCGAGGCCCGGGGCCAGGGGGAGGCCATCGCCCGGACCCTGGCGCTGATGTCCGCCCTCACCGTGCCGGTGATCGCCGTGGTCACCGGCGAGGGGGGCAGCGGCGGGGCCCTGGCCCTGGGCGTTGGGAACCGGGTGCTCATGCTGGAGAACGCGGTGTACTCCGTCCTCTCTCCGGAGGGATTCGCCTCCATCCTGTGGAAGGACGCCTCCCGCAGCGCCGAGGCCTGCGAGGTGATGAAGCTCACCGCCGCCGACCTGCTCTCCCTCGGCGTCGTCGACGCCGTCATCCCCGAGCCCGAGGGGGGCGCCCACGAGAATCCCCACGTGCTCTACCAGGTGCTGGACACTGCCCTGGTCCGGGAGCTGGGGGCGCTGGAGAAGCTCAGCGGAGCGGCCCTGGCCGCCGGCCGCTACAAGAAATTCCGGGCCATGGGCCTGAATGGCGTGAGAAAGGAGCGCACATGAGCGGATTGAAACTTGTGAGCACCGGCTCGGCCATGCCCGAGCGGGTCCTCACCAACGAGGATTTGACCAAAATGGTGGACACCAGCGACGAGTGGATCACCACCCGCACCGGCATCCACACCCGCCATATCTGCGGAGAGGGGGAAACCCACACCCAGCTGTGCCTGGCCGCGGCCCGGCAGGCCCTGGAACAGGGGTACATCGACCCGGCGGACGTGGGGGTGTGCCTGGTGGCCACCTTCACCGGGGACCATCTGAATCCCGCCACGGCCTGCGTCCTGCAAAGGGAGCTGGGCTTTCAGGAGGACACCATCTGCTTCGACCTGAACGCCGCCTGCTCCGGATTTGTCTACGCCCTCCACACCGCCCAGTGCCTGCTCTCCGCCGCGCCGCGGAAGGTGGGCCTTGTCCTGGGGGCCGAGGTCCTCAGCCGGGTCACCGACTACACCGACCGGGGCACCTGCGTCCTCTTTGGGGACGGGGCGGCCGCGGCCGTGGTGGAGTGGGGGGAGGCGTATCCCTCCATCCACGCGGTGCTGGGCTGCCGGGGCAACGACGAGGTCCTCTACACCCCCGGCATCAACACCGGCGCCCCCTCCTACATCCACATGGAGGGGCAGGCGGTGTTCCGCTTCGCCGTGGAGACGGTGCCCCGCTGCATCAGCCAGGTGCTGGAGAATGCGGACCTCACGGCGGCGGATGTGGACCGCTTTGTCTTCCATCAGGCCAACCAGCGCATCATCGACCTGGCGGAGCGGAAGCTGGGCCTGCCGCCGGAGAAATGCACCGGCAACATCGCCCACACCGGAAACACCTCCGCCGCCAGCGTGCCCCTGCTGCTCCACGAGCTGGTCAGCACCGGCGCCCTCCGCTCGGGGCAGCGGGCGCTGTGCGTGGGCTTTGGCGCGGGGCTCACCTGGGCCGGGGCGCTGCTGGAGATGAAGTAGCCGCCGGAGGAAATGCGGCCCTTTTCCATGGGAGATTCTCAGCCCGCCGCAAAGGCCCCGGGGCTGCTTGCAAACCACAAACTTGGAGATAAAGAAGGAGTTACCATGAAACTCAATGAAATTCTGGGGACCGAGTTCCCCTTTATCCAGGGCGGCATGGCCAACATCGCCACCGGTTCCTTCGCCGCCGCCGTGTCCAACGCCGGCGCCTTTGGCCTGGTGGGGGCCGGCGGCATGGACGCGGAGACGCTGCGCCGGGAGATCCGCACCGCCAAGGAGAAGACGGACAAGCCCTTTGGCGTGAACCTGATGCTCATGAACCCCCACATCGACGACCTGGCCCG
>CALXDE010000247.1 GCA_944386965.1 uncultured Oscillospiraceae bacterium | reverse complement strand
ATGGAGGAGGAGCGGCGGCTGTGCTATGTGGCCATGACGAGAGCCAAGGAGAAGCTCACCCTGACCAACGCCCGGCAGCGCATGCTCTTTGGCCGGACCACCACCAATCTGCCCTCCCGCTTTCTGGAGGAGATCCCGGCGGCCAACAGCGTCTGGACAGGGAAGCCGGAGAGCCGCATGAGCACCGACGCCTTTGGCGACCACGACTTCGGCTCCAGCCTCCGGGAGGAGCGGACCCACACCCGGGAGATCCCGGTGCGCCGGGCCGTCCGCCGTCCGCCTCCGGACCGGGGCTTCACCGCCCAGAGCGCCGCCCCCGCCGGCGCGGGCCTCCCGGAGCTGCGGCAGGGGGACATGGTGCGCCACCGCACCTTTGGCCAGGGCATGGTCCTCTCCATCCGGAAGATGGGCAACGACGCGCTGCTGGAGGTGGCCTTTGACCAGGTGGGCACCAAGAAGCTCATGCTCCGGGCTGCCGCGCCCCATATGGAAAAAATGTGAAGGTTTGACAATTTTCTCAAGTTTTCTTTCGGGGACGGTCGGTTTGCTGAAAAATATTTTGAAAAATTTTTCGAAAACCGGGAACCTTTCTGCGCCGGGGGGAGTCTAATCCACTGGTCTGAGACGCCGACTCCGGCCTCAGCCGACAGAAAACCCGAAAAGGAGACTCACAATGAAAAAACTGACTGCAATGTTTCTGGCACTGACCATGGTTCTGGCCCTGGCCGCCTGCGGCGAGAAGGCCCAGGAGGCCCCGGACCTGAACATTGTCTATGAGGACTTCATCGCCTCCCTGGACGAGGCGCCCATGATGATGGACGTCACCGACGACGTGGTGGAAACCTTCTACCCCGGCCTTGGCGGCGTTTCCCTCAAGCAGAGCGTGCTGGTGACGGCTGCCATCAGCGCCGTGGCCTATGAGATCGCCATGGTGGAGTGCGCCGACAGCGCCGACGTGGAGACGGTCCAGGGCATCTTCCAGACCCGTATCGACGCCCAGGTGGACGGCGGGGCCATGTATCCGGCCACCGCGGAGGCCTGGGAGGGCGCTGAGATCCTCACCAGCGGCAATGTGGTGGCCCTGATCGTGGCCGGCCAGGACCAGGCCGCAGCGGTGGAGGCCATCGGCGGGGCGCTGGGGCTGTAACGCCCCGTCTGTCCGTGTAAATCCAGTGGGAGCGAATTGCCGTGGCCGTTGGACCACGGCAATTCGATGCCCGGACAAGCCCGCCTTTTCCCATATCTGATATCCGAAAGGAGGCTGAGGCTGTGGTCTTTTCCAGCCTGCCGTTCTTATTCTTCTATCTCACCGTGGTGCTGCTGGTCTATAAGCTCTCGCCGCTGAAGCTGCGCAACCTCTTCCTCTTCCTGGCCAGCCTCTTTTTCTACGCCTGGGGCGAGCCGGTGTATATCGTCATTATGTTCCTCTCCACCGCCATCGACTATACCCACGGCATGCTGGTGGAGAAGTGGCGCTCCAACGACAAAAAGGCCCGGATGGCCGTGGCGTCCTCGGTGTTTTTCAATCTGGCCATTCTGGTGTTTTTCAAGTACTGGGACTTCCTCATGGGCAGCATCAACGCCATCACCGGCTGGAATCTGCCCCTGCTGGGGATTCCTCTGCCCATCGGCATCTCTTTCTACACCTTCCAGACCATGTCCTACACCATCGATGTCTACCGGCAGGACGCGCCGGTGCAGAAGAACATCATCACCTTCGGCACCTTCGTCACCCTGTTTCCCCAGCTCATCGCCGGCCCCATCATCCAGTACAAGTCCGTGGCCGACCAGCTGATGCACCGGGAGGAGGGCCTGGGGAAATTCGTCTCCGGCGTGGAGCGGTTTTCCGTGGGCCTTGCCAAGAAGGTGCTCCTGGCCAACGCCATCGGCAGCATGTGGGACGCGTTTCTCGCCATGTCCGCCTCGGAGCTGACGGTGGTGGGGGCCTGGCTGGGCCTCATAGCCTACGCCTTCCAGATCTACTTCGACTTCTCCGGCTACAGCGACATGGCTGTGGGCCTGGGACGGATGATCGGCTTTGAGTTCATGGAGAACTTCAACTACCCCTATATCTCCCAATCCATTGTGGAGTTCTGGAAGCGCTGGCACATCTCCCTGACCAACTGGTTCCGGGAGTATCTGTACTTCCCCCTGGGGGGCAGCCGGTGCAGCCGGGGCAAGTGGGTCCGGAATATCCTGATCGTCTGGTTGCTCACGGGCATCTGGCACGGAGCCGGGTGGAACTTCCTCCTCTGGGGCCTCTACTACGCCGTGTGGATGCTGGCCGAGCGGCTGTTTTTGGGCAAGTACCTGGAGAAGCTCCCCGCCGCGGTGCGGCATGTGTACACCATGGTCATTGTTCTCATCGGCTGGTGCCTCTTCGCGGTGGAGGATATGGGCCACCTGGGGGCGTACCTCTCGGCCTGCTTCGGCGGGGCGCGGTTCATCAGCGCCAACACCCTCTACTACCTGCGCTCCTATTTCCCCATGCTGGTGATCCTCGTTGTCGCCAGCACCCCGGCGGTGAAGCGCCTGTGGAACAAGCGCAGTGAGAAGTTCCGCCTGGTGATCTCCCCGGCGCTGGTGCTGGGGGCCCTGGTGCTCTGCACCGCCTGCCTGGTGGACGCCAGCTACAACCCCTTCCTCTATTTCCGGTTCTAAGGAGGCGACGACATGAAACTGAAAAAAAGAATGCAGATCGTCACCGCCGCTCTCTTCTGCGTCTTTCTCTACGGGTTCGGCATTGCCCACATCCTGCTGCCGGACGCGGCGTTCTCCGAGGTGGAGAACCGCTATCTTCAGACCCTGCCCAAGTTTTCCTGGGCAGGGCTGAAGGACGGGGACTACACCGCGGATCTGGAAACCTATCTGGAGGACCAGTTCCCCCTGCGGGACGGATGGATCGGCCTGAAGACCCGGTACGAGTACCTGCTGGGCAAGCGGGAGTTCGGGGATGAGAGCCGTGGGATCGTATACCTCTGCGGGGACAAGCTCATCTCCAAGGTGGTGGAGAGCGACCGGGCCCAGCAGAACATCGACTATCTGGCGCAGCTGGTGGAGAAGTCCTCCATCCCCGTGTATGTGGCCATGATCCCCACCGCCGCCGAGATCTGGCGGGATCAGCTGCCGGAGGGCGCCGCATCCATGGACCAGTGGGCCTACCTGGAGCAGGTGAAGGACACCGGCGCCATCTATGTGGACGTGGGGAAGCTGCTGGCTGAGCACAGCGATGAGGCCGTCTTCTACCGCACGGACCACCACTGGACCAGCCTTGGCGCCTATTACGGCTACGCCGCGTTGATGGAGACGCTGGGTTTGACGCCGGAGCCTCTGGGGGAGAAGACCACTGTGTCCGCGGACTTCAACGGCACCCTCTACTCCACCTCCGGCGTCCACTGGCTGACGCCCGACGAGATCGACACCTATATCCCCGACGAGGGGATCACCGTCACCGCCAACGACGGCACCAGTGAAACCACCCACGGCCTCTATGTGGAGGAGAACCTCGTGGGCAAGGACAAGTACACCTACTTCCTGGGGGGCAACAACCCGCTGTATGTCATCGAGAACCCCGACGCCGCCACAGACGAGACGCTGCTGGTGGTGCGGGACAGCTACGCCGACTCCCTGGCGCCCTTCCTCTCCCAGCAGTACGGCACCATCTACATGATGGACCTGCGCCACTACCGCATGGGGGTTTCGGCCTTTGCCGAGAGCGTGGGGGCTGACGCCATCCTGGTCAACTACAGCGTGGAGAACTTCCAGAAGGACAACAACATCATCTTCATGGGTCAGTAAAGCGGCCCATTGGGAAAGAAAATCACTGATTCAGGATATTGGGAGGAACGACTATGAAACGACTGACAGCCCTTGCTCTGGCGCTGGTCCTGGCCCTGGCCCTGGCCGCCTGCGGCAACAACGCCGCCAACAACTGCGGCAGCAATGGTACGGACGACACCCAGCCCCCGGTGACCGACAACGCCGGCGAGAATGACACCGCCGGCGATGCCGGGGAGGAGTCCCCCGACGACGCGAAGGAAGAGGCAAATCTGGACGACGTCACCATCAACTACCCCGAGCTGTCCTTCACCGCCTTCGGCCAGAGTGAGAAGCTCCAGCCCGTGGGCATGGAGGGCACCTACGCCGCCACCTTCACCTCCAGCGACGAGGACGTGGCCGTGGTGGACCTGGAGGGCAATGTCACCGCCTGCGGCGTGGGCAGCGCCACCATCACCCTCCATGTGGAGGGCAACGGCGGCCAGAAGGACCTGACCTGCGCCGTCACCTGCGCCTGGGAGGACGACCTGCCCCGGCTCAACCGCACCGACTTCACCCTGAAGAATGTGGGGGACTCCTTCCGCCTCCAGGT
>CALXDE010000246.1 GCA_944386965.1 uncultured Oscillospiraceae bacterium | reverse complement strand
TCTTTCAGCGTGTCAAGGCTCACTCAACAGTAGTAAAATCGTAGTAAATGAGGCGGTTTAGACCCGTCTGAAATGCCCGTGGATACAGTGTTTTCAAGGGATAATCAGGTTTCGGCTTGATTTTTTTTCGAAAAAATGCGGAGTGTCCTTTGTAGGATATTCAGATCCTATAAGGACACTCCGCATGGTCCGAGTGACTGGACTTGAACCAGCGGCCTCCTGAACCCCATTCAGGCGCGATACCAAACTTCGCCACACCCGGATATTTCCTTGTTTCAGCCTAAATAAGATACCACATTTGAATTGATTTTGCAAGCCCTTTTTTGAAAAAAAGTAAAATTATTTTTTCGTTGACAAACGACGCTGTTTGTGATATCATCTTTCATGCGCCTGAAACCGATTGGGAGAGATGTCCGAGCGGTTTAAGGAACCGGTCTTGAAAACCGGCGATGTGAAAGCATCCGTGGGTTCGAATCCCACTCTCTCCGCCAGTGTATAAGACCGCGAGGTTTTTGAATAGACAATATGCGGAAGTACCCAAGTGGCCGAAGGGGCTCCCCTGCTAAGGGAGTAGACGTCTAAACAACGTGCGAGGGTTCAAATCCCTCCTTCCGCGCCAGCTCGTCGCAAGCGTCATATCGCTTGCGACGAGCTTTTTCCCTTTCATTGCAGAGCGCATCGCGCGCTCATTCCGCTGCTCCTCCTTTCCAAACCGCAAGCGCTGACGCTGGATTGCGGTTTGGGTCTGCCGCTGCGCTGTGGCGGTTGGCGTTTGCGGCGGGAAAACGCTGTGCAAAAAAGCGTGGAATCAAATTCCACGCTTTTTCTATATGCGCTGGACCAGGACGATTCCCAGCCCGGCGTCGGACATCTTGGCCCGCGGGATTATTTCAGCAGTTGGATCTTGCCCAGCAGGGGAATCTCCTTCTCCTGGCCTTGGATGGCGGAAACCAGACCGATGATCCAGCAGATGAACAGGAAAATGCCGCCCACCAGGCCTACCAGCCAGCCCAAAACAGGAACAATCATCACAACACCCAGAACAATTCCCGCCAGCCAGATCACCAGGGACTGATTCAGGTGAAACTTGGCGCCCTCCCGGTCGCCGGCCACAAAGGCGATCAGCAGACCGATCCAGCTCAGATACGCGACGATGGAAGTTACTTTTTTGTCCATAATTTTCTCGCTCCTATGTCCTCTTGAATTTTTCTGCTATATCCGTGAACCAGCCGAAGGTCATCGGCCAGATACAGCCCGCCGCCAGGACCACCAGAAAATACCGGACGGCATCCGCCGCCGGGTGGGTGCCGAACAGGGCGGCCAGCAGAGGCTTCAGGCCCTCCTTGACCGCCAGCACCGCCAGCAGCCCCAGCCCCAGCTTGAGGCCCTGGGCCAGAGGAGGCGCCTGGGTTTCAAAGCGGAGGAACTGATCGTCCAGATAGTGGACCAGGTTGATCCCCAGCACCGCCCCCAGAAGGGTGTAACCGTTCTCACGGCCGGAGGCGTAGTTGGCCGGGTCCATGTCAGCCGGGAAGGGCCAGCACTCCACATAGAGGATATACAGCACTGCCAGCACCACCATCCCCAAAAGCATCAGATACAGGATGCCGGGCTTGCGGTCGCTGCGGTCCATCACAGGCTTGAGGGCGAACACCAGCGCGGTGGCAATCACAAAGGACACCGCCACATCCAGCGGGGTGTGGACGCCCAGATACATCCGGGAGAAGGGAATCAGCACGATCAGCGCCCAGCACACCACCCGCATCCAGTTATAGCGGGTGAAATGGGCGATGCCGCCGAAGGTCCCCACAGAGCTTTGGGTGTGGCCGCTGGGAAAACTGTACCCATCGGCTCCTGACCGGGCCCCCTCCACAATGGTAAAGCCCGGGTCCTGGACCCAGGGCCTGGGGATGCGGAATGCCAGCTTGAGAAATTGGTTGAAAATCGTGCCCAAAAAGCCGATGCTCATCAGATAATAGCCCCATTTTTTGCTGACGCACCAGAACACCAGCAGGGCGATCACAAGAAACACCGTCTCGTCTCCCAACAGCGTGATCCCCTGCATCAAAGCGTCCAGCACAGGGTTGCGGATCGCCTCCAGCAGACGAAGAAATCCCATTCGGACAGCCCCCTCACTCCACTTTGCCGGGTTGGAGCCGGCGCAGTTTGCTTTCTCGGCCCAATTGCCGCCCAAAGCGCTTGGGCGCTGACCAATCGGCCAAGGCCTATTATAGCATAGATTTTCCAAGATACAACCCTGTCCCGGCTGCCGTCCGCCGTCGGCTGCCGACGGGGACAGGTCCCCGCGCATATCCCGCCGCCCATTGCGCACAGGAGGCGCCCGGCAGTCTGGCGGCGATCAACGGCCGCTGGGGTCCGTTGCTCTTTTCCCCAAAAAAATATCTCACGGGGGTGGTGAAATTGATTTGTTAAACAATTGACAATCTGCCGCCGCGTGCTATAATAGGAACTGTAGAAAAAATGTTATATTTTTAACAAATGAAATATGGAGGTGCCTTATGGCTAGATTCACATTACCCAGAGATCTGTATCACGGCAAGGGCGCGCTGGACGCGCTGAAGGACCTGAAGGGCAGCCGGGCTATGGTAGTGGTCGGCGGCGGCAGCATGAAGCGCTTCGGCTTCCTGGACAAGGTCTGCGACAATCTGAAAGCCGCCGGCATGGAAGTGGAGCTGTTTGAGGGCGTGGAGCCCGATCCCTCCGTGGAAACGGTGATGAAGGGCGCCGAGGCCATGCGCAAGTTCCAGCCCGACTGGATTGTGGCCATCGGCGGCGGCAGCCCCATTGACGCGGCCAAGGCCATGTGGGCGTTCTACGAGTACCCGGAGACTTCCTTCGAGGATCTCATCACCCCCTTCTCCTTCCCCACCCTGCGGCAGAAGGCCCGATTCTGCGCCATTCCCTCCACCTCCGGCACCGCGACGGAGGTCACCGCCTTCTCCGTGATCACCGACTATCAGAAGGGCGTCAAGTACCCCCTGGCCGACTTCAACATCACCCCGGATGTGGCCATCGTGGACCCGGAGCTGGCGGAGACGATGCCCCCCAAGCTCACCGCCCATACCGGCATGGACGCCATGACCCACGCCATCGAGGCCTATGTTTCCACCCTCCACTGCGACTACACCGATCCCCTGGCGCTCCACGCCATTGAGATGATCTCCGCGGATTTGGTGGACAGCTACAACGGCGACATGGCTGCCCGGGACCGGATGCACGACGCCCAGTGCCTGGCCGGCATGGCCTTCTCCAACGCCCTGCTGGGCATCGTCCACTCCATGGCCCACAAGACCGGCGCGGCCTACTCCGGCGGACACATTGTCCACGGCTGCGCCAACGCCATGTACCTGCCCAAGGTCATCGCGTACAACGCCAGGGTGCCTGAGGCCGAGGCCCGGTACGGCAAGATCGCCGCGTTCCTGGGACTGGAGCCCACCAGCAAGGCGCTGATCGCCCACCTCAAGGCCATGAACGAGAAGCTGAACATCCCCGCCTGCATCAAGGACTATGAGGGCGGCATCATCGATGAGAAGGAGTTCCTGGACAAGCTGCCTCAGGTGGCCGAACTGGCCGTGGGCGACGCCTGCACCGGCTCCAACCCCCGTCCCATCACCCCGGCGGAGATGGAGCGGCTGCTCAAATGCTGCTTCTACGACGAGGAAGTGGACTTCTGAATCCCTGAAATTTGAAGCCTGAGAAAGGAGAGCCCCGGGAGGAACTGGTTCCTCCCGGGGCTCTCCTGACTTTGCGATCGTTTGCGCCGCCCCGCGCGGCAGGACTCGGGGCGGGAGCTCAAAGGCCGTCCCCGGAGAACAGCGGCGTGGAGAGATAGCGGTCCCCGGTGTCCGGCAGCAGGACCACAAGGGATTTTCCGGCCCAGGCCGGCTGCCGGGAGAGTTCCGTGGCCGCCCACAGGGCCGCGCCGGCGGAAATGCCGACCAGAACGCCCTCCGTCCGGGCCAGGAGCCGGGCGGCGGCGTAGGCGTTTTCCTCGGTCACTTGGAGGATCTGGTCGTAGACCCTGGTGTCCAGGACCTCCGGTACAAAGCCCCCGCCGATGCCCTGGAGGCCGTGGGGGCCGGCCTCGCCTCCGGAGAGGACCGGGGAACCGGCGGGCTCCACTGCCACCACCTGGAGGGCGCTGTTTTGTTCTTTCAGGTACCGGCCCACGCCGGTGATGGTGCCGCCGCTGCCCACCCCGGCCACAAAGGCATCGACTTTGCCCTCCGTGTCCTGCCAGATCTCAGGACCGGTGGTGCGGTAGTGGGCCTGGGCGTTGGCGGGATTGGAGAACTGGCCGGGGATGAAGCTGCCGGGGAGGGCGGCGGCCAGCTCCTCCGCCTTGGAAATGGCGCCGGCCATGCCCGCCTCGCCGGGGGTCAGCACCAGCTCCGCCCCGTAGGCCGAGAGCAGAGCCCGCCGCTCGGCGCTCATGGAGTCGGGCATGGTGAGGATCACCCGGTAGCCCCGGGGGATGCCCATGGCCGCCAGGCCAATGCCGGTGTTGCCGCTGGTGGGCTCGATGATGGCGCTGCCGGGCCGGAGCAGGCCCCGCTCCTCCGCGTCCAGGATCATGGCCAGGGCGGCCCGGTCCTTCACGCTGCCGGCGGGGTTGAAATACTCCAGCTTCCCCAGCAGCGCTCCGCCGGCTCCAACGGCCTTCCCATACTGCCGCAGCTCCAGCAGGGGGGTGCCCCCCACCAGTTGTGTAATGGATGTGTACAGCGCCATAGGCGTACCTCCTCGCAGGTGATTTCAGTTTGAGGATACCGCCGGGGTGGGGATTTGTCAACGAAAATCCGCCGGGACCCCCAGGGTCCCGGCGGAATGGCGGGCGGTCAGATATACTGCTGGGTGTTGACGTCGATGATGCCCCGGGTGGTCAGGCGCAGGGTGGGGATCACCGGCAGGGCCATGAAACTCAAGGTCATAAAGGGGTCGATGCCGGGGTTCACCCCCTGGGAAACGGCCACGGCCTTGGCCCGCTCCAGATCCCGGTTTACGTTTTCCAGGGTGTCGTCGCTCATGATGCCGGCAATGGCAAGGACCAGCTCGGCGGTGACGGCGCCGCCCTCTGTGACCACGATGCCGCCCCTGTTCTCCACCACCCGATTGGCCGCCAGGGCCATCTCCTCCTCGCTGGTGCCCACCACGATGATGTTGTGGGAGTCGTGGGAGATGCTGGTGGCCACGGCTCCGGACTTCAGCCCGTACCCCTGGAGATAGCCGATGCCGATGTGGCGGGTGTTTTTGTGCCGCTCGATGACGGCGACCTTCAAAATGTCCTTCTCCGCGTCGATCCTGTCGGAGTAGCCCTTGTCCTCGGTGACGATCTCTCCGGGCACCAGACCGATGACGCCCCGGGGCCGGGGGTCCTGGAAATCCTGGCCGGTGAGATGGGAGAGATGGAAGGTGTCATGGGCCTTCTTTACCAGATAGGGGTCCACCTCCGGGGCGGGGAAGTCAGCCACCACGCCGTCCTCCACCATCAGCTCGCCCCGCTTGAACACCTTTTCGATGTTAAAATCCCGGAAGTTGTCGATGATGACGAAGTCCGCCAGATACCCCGGGGCGATGGCCCCCCGGTTGTTCAGGAGATAGTACCGGGCCGCGTGGTGGCAGGCCACCTTGATGGCCAGAATGGGGTCCACCCCACGGGCGATGGCCTCCTTCACCTGGTAGTCGATATGGCCCTTTTCCAGGAGGTCGCTGGGGTGCTTGTCGTCGCAGCAGAACATGCACCGGTCGGCGTACTGGGGGGTCAGCAGGGGGAGCAGGGCCTCCAGGTTCCGGGCGGCGGTGCCCTCCCGGATCATGATGAACTGTCCCCGCTCGAGCTTGGCAATGGCGTCCTCCAAAGTGGAGCACTCGTGGTCGGAGTATACCCCGGCGGCGATGTAGGCGTTCAGGTCGTTGCCGGTGATGCCCGGGGCGTGGCCGTCGATCTTCTTGTGGTGGGCCTGGGCGGCCACGATCTTCTCCAGAACGTTGGGGTCGGCGTTGATGGTGCCCACATAGTTCATCACCTCGGCGAGGCCCTGGACCCTGGGGTGGTCGTAGAAGGAGTCGATGCTCCGGTAGTCCAGGATGGCGCCGCTCTCGTCCAGGGGCGTGGCCGGTACGCAGGAGGGCAGCATGAACCGCACGTCCACCGGCAGGTCCGCCGTGGCCTGGAGCATGTACTCGATGCCGTCGGTGCCCATGACGTTGGCGATCTCGTGGGGGTCGGTGATAACAGTGGTGGTGCCGTGGGGGAGCACCGCCTTGGCAAACTCCTTGGGGGAAACCAGGGAGCTCTCCAGGTGGATGTGGGCGTCGATAAACCCGGGCAGGACGATTTTTCCGGACATGCTGTACTCCACCTGGCCGCTGTAGCTGCCTATGCCCACGATGAGCCCCTCCGCCACGGCGATATCCCCCTGACAGATTTCGTTGGTAAAGACATTGACATAGGAGGCGTTTTTCAGCACCAGATCCGCCTTCTCGCGCCCGGCGGCCACATCCACGATCCGCAGCTTCCGGTTGACCTTCCGGGTGATTTTTCCAGTGTAGCTCTCCTGGTGGTAATTCATCGGTACACCGTCCTTTCCAGTCCGATGCCGCGGAAATCTGCCGCGGCGGGGTTGTTGTGTTATCTGTCAGGATACCACATTATGCACAAAAAGTAAAGAAATATTTCTCGCCATCTGTGCGCCTTGTACAATATTCGGGGCGGTTCCCCCGGACAGGAGCGGGCCCGCGGCCGGCGGGGGGACGCGGGGGAGGGTGCCGCCCGACGGCTGACCCTGGGCTGGCGGGGCTGTGCCCTTCGGCGATGGAGAGCGGGGATTTCCCCCCTTTCAAAGGGGAAGGGTTTGTGGTATACTGACAAAAACATCCGCCTGCGCCGGAGAGAGAAAGAGGGTGCGCCATGCGGAAACTTGCCATTTTTACCCTGGCCTTTGCCTGCGGCGCCCTGCTGGGCCAGTACCTGCTGCCCCGGGAGAGCCTGCCCTGGGCGGCTTTGGGCTGCGCTGCGCTCCTCCCTCTGTGCCTGATCTGGAGGGGGAAGCGCCGCAGGCGCCTGCTGCTGTTGACAGCGGGGCTGGTCCTGTCTCTGCTCTACTTCTGGGGCTACAGCGGCTACGTCCGGGGGACTGTGGAGCGGTACGAGGGGGAGGAGGTTCCCCTGACCCTCACCGTCACCGGCTACGCCGAGGAGGGCGGCGTCCGCTGCCGCATTCCGGTCCGGGTGGAGGGGGCCGGATTTCTCCGGGACAAGGCCATGCTCTATGGGGATGAGGACCTCTACGCCTGGGAGCCCGGGGATGTGGTCACGGGCTTCTTCACCGCGGAGGACGCCTCCGCCATCCACGACACGCCCATTACCTCCTTCACCGCCAAGGGGATCTATCTGATGCTCTTTCCAGACGGGGAGACGGCGGTGGAACACCGGAACGACCGGAGCTTGGCCACGCTGCCCAAGCGGCTGGCCCGCTACCTGGGAGAGCGGGTGGAGGAGCTTTTCCCGGGGGAGAGCGCGCCCTTTCTCCAGGCGCTGCTCCTGGGGGATGACGGCGGGTTCACGGAAGAGCAGGAGAGCGATCTGAGCGAGACGGGCCTTTACCACATTACGGCCGTCTCCGGCATGCACTTCGGCTATCTGTTTTTGATGCTGTCCTTTCTGGTGGGTATCCACCGGCCCAGGCGCCTGGCGGCCATTACCATCCCGGTGGTGCTGCTGTACATGCTGCTGGTGGGAGCCTCCGCCTCGGTGGTCCGGGCCTGCATCATGATGCTCTTTGTCCTGGCCGGCCCGCTGCTGAACCGGGAGAGCGATCCCCTCACGTCCCTCTCGGCGGCGCTGCTGATGCTGCTGCTGGGCAACCCCCTCTCCATCGGCGGGGTGGGGCTGCAGCTGTCCTTTGCCTCCATGGTGGGATTGCTGGTGCTCTCCCCGCGGATCTACGCGCTGCTTCCCGCCGGGAAGCGATCCATGTGGCGCCTGGCCCGCAGTTCCCTGGCCGCCAGCCTGGGGGCCACGGTCTGTACCGCGCCCCTCACGGCTTTCTATTTTAACCGCATCCCTCTGGTGGGACCGATTGCCAACATCCTGGTGGGCTCTGTGGCGACCTTCACCTTCCTGAGCGGGGCGGGAGCCCTTCTGCTGGGGCTGCTTGTCCCGGGGCTGGGGAGCCTTGCCGGACTTCTGCCCCGGGCGGGAGTGTGGTTCATCCTGGCGGTGGCCCGGCTGTTTGCCCGCATCCCGTACCACGCCATCTACTTCACCAACCCCTATCTCAAGTACTGGCTGATTTTCCTTGTGGCGCTCTTTGGCTACTGCGCCCTGACGCCGAAGGCCCGGCGCAAATATCTTCTGGCCGCCGGGCTGGCCGCCGGGACCCTGGCGCTGCTGCTCTATCTGCCGGCGCGGGGCCGTTCCGGCCGGCTCCACGCCGTGGCGGTGGATGTGGGACAGGGCGCCAGCACCCTTCTCGCCTCTGGAGGCCAGACCGCCCTGGTGGACTGCGGCAGCGGCGAGAACTTCATCAACGCCGGGGACGAGGCCGGAGATACCCTGAATACCTGCGGCTATCTCCGCCTGGACTATTTGATTCTGACCCACTACCACGACGACCACGCCAACGGCGTGCCCACCCTGCTGGCCAGAATGCCGGTGGACACCATCCTGGTGCCGGAGCCGGAGGAGGCGGACGCCGCCATCCACGGGGAGCTGGTGGAGCTGGCCGGGCGGTACGGCTGCACGGTCGCTTATGTTACAGAGGATACAACGCTTCCGCTGGGGGAAGCGCGCCTGCGCCTGTTCGCTCCGGTGGGCCACGGGAGCACCAATGAGGAGGGGCTGAGCGTCCTGTGCACGGCAGGGGACTTTGATCTGCTCATCACCGGGGATATGAACAGCGCCAACGAGGCGGTGCTGGCGGAAACCAAGGATCTGCCGGACATCGAGGTGCTCCTGGTGGGCCACCACGGCTCCCGGGACGCGTCTTCCACACAGCTGCTCCGTGCGGTGACGCCGGAGGTGGGGATTGTCAGCGTGGGCGCGGACAACTCCTACGGTCATCCCACGGACGACGCTCTGCGCCGCCTGGTGGGGATGGGCGCGGATATCTACCGAACAGACCTGCAGGGCAGCGTCTCCATCGTCCTGCACGGGGAAGAATGACAGGAGAGGAACAGACATGGCAGAAAAGAAGGCCAACGCGGCCTATCAGCAGCTCAAACAGGACATCGCCGCAGGCACCCTGGGGACGGTGTACATCTTCCACGGCGAGGAAACCTATCTCCGGGAGTACTACCTGGACCAGGCGGTGAAAAAGCTGGTGCCGGCGGGACTGGAGGAGTTCAATTACCACAAGCTGGAGGGAAAAGGGCTGACGGTCCAGGACCTGACGGAGCTGGTGGAGGCCATGCCCATGCTCTCTGAGCGCACGGTGGTCCAGGTGGTGGATTTTGACATCTTCAAGCTGGGGGACGAGCAGCGCAGGGCGCTGGCGGCCCTGCTGGAGGATTTTCCCGCCTACTGCTGCCTGATCTTTGTCTACGACCTGATCGAGTATAAGCCCAACCGCACCATGAAGAACCTGTGCAAGGCCCTGGAGGCCCATGTCAGCGTGGTAAAATTTGAAACCCAGGGCCGCAGCGACCTGCTCAACTGGGTGAAGCGGCGCTTCAAGGCGGCGGGCAAGACCATCGATACCCAGAGCGCCGAGCATCTGCTCTTCACCTGCGGGAGCCTGATGAACGGACTGATTCCGGAGATCGGCAAAATCGCCGCATTTGCAAAGGGGAGCGCCGTGACAAAGGCGGATATCGACGCGGTGGCCGCCCCCATTCTGGAGGCCCAGGTGTTCGACATGACCGCCGCCGTATCCAAGGGGGACTACGACCGGGCCGCGGAGGTGCTGGGGACCCTGCTCAAGCTCCAGGAGGAGCCCATCATGCTCCTGGCGATGCTGGGCCGGGAACTGCGCAGGCTCTATACCGCCCGCCTGGCCATTGACTACGGGCGGGACAAGTTCTGGCTCATGGAGCGCTGGAATATGCGCTCGGACTATCCGGCCCGTCTGCTCCTGGAGGCTGCCCGCCGGGTGACCACGCCCTGGGCGGCGGAAGCGGTGAAGCGCTGCCAGACGCTGGACCGCCGGATGAAGAGCGTCACCGGCGTGGATGGCGGGGCGGAGCTCAAGGAGTTTCTGATGGAGCTGGCCCAGGAGGCGCGGCGATGAAGCGGCGGGTGCGGGAGGTCATCGTGGTGGAGGGACGCTACGATAAGAACGCCCTGGCCCAGGTGGTGGAGGCCACCATCCTGGAGACAAGGGGCTTCGGCATCTTCCGGGACCGGGAGATGGCCGCCTTCCTCCGCCGCCTGGCCCGGGAGCGGGGGCTCATTCTCCTGACCGACAGCGACGGGGCGGGGTTTGTCATCCGCAATCACCTCCGGGGCATTCTGCCGCCGGGGACGGTGAAGCACGCCTATATCCCCGACGTCCACGGTAAGGAGCGGCGCAAGCGCGCCCCCGGAAAAGAGGGAAAGCTGGGGGTGGAGGGAATGCCGCCGGCGGTGTTGCTCCAGGCTCTGGAGCGGGCGGGAGCCACGTTCGAGGACGGGGAAGCCCTCCCGGAAAAGGGGACGCGGATTACCAAGGCGGATCTGATGGAGCTGGGACTTGCGGGGCCGGGGAGCGTGGAGCGGCGGAGCGTCCTCCAGCGGCAGCTGGATCTGCCGGAGCGGCTGACAGCCAACGGACTGCTGGAGGCGCTGAATCTCCTCTACAGCCGGGAGGAATTTCTCCGGCGGATGGAGACGATGGGAGCGGAGCGCCAGTGAGGGCGCCGGCGGGGAGAACTGCCCGCCGGTGCCGGTCGGAGGAGGGGCGCAGGAAAGTTTTTTCAAAAAAGGGGTTGACAGAGGGGACAAGACATGGTAAACTCCAGATAGTTAGTGATAGCTAACCAACGAAAGCGGGGGATGTGCGGCGTGCAGCCCCGAATATCCGGGAGTTAGCTATATCTAATGATGGGGGGAGCGGTTTCGACGGCATGGGCCGCCGGAAAGCGTGATCCCGCCGGCCCACGGACAAGGTGGGTGCTTCATAGACAATTTTCCTTTCTCACTTCTCAACAGGGACGAAGGCCGCGGATTTCCGCGGCCTTCGTCCCTGTTGCGGCCCAAAGCCCCGCGGCGTTCACGAACGCGGGTGCGAAGGGGAGAGAATCGTTGCCTTCCGCGGCATATACGGCGGGAAAACGCCGCTCAGCCCGCCTGGTTTACAGAAGACCGCGGGTGTGGTATACTAAACCATACTGTCCGGAAAGAATCTGATCCGAGGAGCAAAGGAGATCGCCAGTGAACGTGCTGTCCCAGTCAATCAAATATGCCCTCAAGAAGATGGACCTGCCCCTGCTGGGGCTGTGCCTGCTGGCCGCCTGCTATGGCGTCGTGCTGATTGCCAGCGCCACCATCGGCCCCACGGAAAGCTACGGCAACGTCATTGTCCAGAGTGCCGCCATGCTCATTGGCGTTGGGATGTATGTGGCCTTTTCCGTCATCGACATCGAGCATTTTGCCGAAAAGTGGTGGCTGTTTTTCCTCTTTGACGTAGTGCTGATCCTGCTTCTGGCAACCCCTCTGGGCGTTGGGAAGTACGGCAACAAGTCCTGGCTGGACATCCCGGGCGTCCCCGTGATGCTCCAGCCCTCGGAGATCGTGAAGCTGCCCTTTACCATCCTGCTGGCCAAGCAGATGGCCTGGTTTAAGCGCAACCGGCGAATGAAGGGCTGGGACTCCCTGTTCTGGCCGGCGGCCCACGCGGGATTTATGGTGCTGCTGATTTACGTGGTGTCCAGCGACGCCGGCAGCGCCCTGGTGTACCTGGTAATCTATATCGGTATGGCCTTTGCCGCGGGACTGCCCTGGTACTGGTTCGCCATGGGGTTTGCCGCCGCCGCTGTGGGGATTCTGGGGCTGGTGATCTTTGACAAGGTTCCCGCCCACATGATGGGCCGGTTCATCGCCCTCTTTGACCACAGCTACGACCCCCAGGGCGTCAACTGGCAGCAGGACCGGGGCATCATGGCCCTGGGCAGCGGCGGCGTCTTCGGCCAGGGGCTCTTTCACGGCATCCAGACCCAGTCGGCCAACGACTGGGCCCTTCCCGAGCGGGAGACAGACTTCATCTTCTGCGTGGCCGGGGAGGAGCTGGGGATGGTGGGGTGTCTGGTCATTATTCTTTTGGAGGCGGCGATCATTTACCGCTGCTTCCAGACGGCCCGCCTGGCCAAGACCACCATGGGCTCCTACATCTGCGTGGGGCTGGCCACCATGCTCATGTTCCAGACCATCGAGAATATCGGGATGTGTCTGTATGTGATGCCGGTCATCGGCCTGACCCTGCCCTTTTTCAGCTACGGCGGCAGTTCCATCGTGACCCTCTTCGCCGCCATGGGCATCGTCTCCGGCGTCCGCGCCCGGACGCTGCCGGAGTGGCTGCGCAACTCATAGGAGAAAACGCGACGGAGGTCCGGGCGGATTCGCCCGGACCTCCGGTTCTATGGTTCAGACGCCTTCAGCGCCGCCGGGGTGTCCACGTCCCACAGCTCTTCCGCCCCCGTCTCCAGCAGCATGAGCGCCTCCGGATGGCGGCGGATCACGGCGCTGCCGCCGGTATCCCCCGTCAGGGCCAGCAGCTCCGGAAAGAACCGGGCGGGGAAGAGACAGGGGTTGCCCCGGACGCCGCCGTGGCCCAGGGCCGCGATGGACTCCGGGCGGGTTCGCCAGAGGTCCGCCAGGGCAGCCGCGCTCTCCCGCCGCAGCCGGGGCTGATCGGCCACCTGGAACAACACGCCGTCGCAGGGGGGCAGGGCCGTCAGCCCCAGTCGGATGGTGTGGCTGACGCCCAGGTCCGGCCGGTCGTTGTTCACGGCGGTGAAGCCGAACCGCTCCGCCAGAGCCGCGATCTCGGGGTACTGCGTCACCACAGCCACAGCGCGGAGCCGGTCCCGGGGGACGGCCTCCAGAGCCCGCTCAATCAGGGGCTTTCCCTCCACGGGGACCAGCAATTTGTTCGTTCCGAACCGCCGGGCGCTCCCGGCGGCCATGACCACACATCCCACGGTAAGCGCTTCCATGTCCGCGGCCCCCTCTCTGCCAGCAGTATAGCAAAAGCGGGGGAGGGCGTCAACGGCTCCTTTTCGTTATATTCAAACTAGAATAACGAAGCGGCCTTTGCAATGCCGGAGGGATATGGTATAATAACCATAAAGAATCAAACTGGACCCCTGTGACATGGTGTAAAACACACAAAATTCCGGCGAGGAGGAGATGCCATGAGCAAGCAAGTAGGCCAGCGCAAGGTCCGCGTGGATGCCTTTGACAAGGCCACGGGCCGGGCGATGTATACCGACGACCTGTGCGGACAGGACGCGCTGGTGGTGCGCCTGGTCCACGCCACCGTGGCCCACGGCCTGGTGAAGTCCATCGACACCGCCGCGGCGGAACAGGTGGAGGGCGTGGTGAAGATCCTCACCTGTTTCGACGTGCCCGATTATCCCTTCCCCACGGCGGGGCACCCCTGGTCCACGGACCCCCACCACCAGGATGTGGCGGACCGGCTGCTGATGAACCGCCACGTCCGCTACTACAGGGACGAGGTGGCTGCCGTGGTGGCGGAAAATGAGGTGGCCGCCGATCAGGCCGCCCGGCTGGTGCGGGTGGAGTACGAGGAATACCCCTTTGTCCTGGACCCCCAGGAGGCC
>CALXDE010000245.1 GCA_944386965.1 uncultured Oscillospiraceae bacterium | reverse complement strand
AGTCTCTCCCCCGCAGGGTTCCCCCTGCGCATACGCATACTAGCATATAGTATACCGGATTTTTCCTAAATAGCAAGGGAATTTCCGCAGAAAAAGCGGCAGGCCCACAGCGAAATGCTGTGGGCCTGCCCAAATCCTCCCGCTCCAACGGCGGGATCATGTGCCCTCTTCCCCGGCCTCCGTCTCCAGGGGCGGGCCCAGGAAGAGATCCCCGTCGGCCGCCTTCACATAGAGGAAATTGTCGGAGCCCTCCGCCTGGAACACCAGGCCCTCCGGCGTGACGGTGAAGCGGTTCACAAAGCCATAGCCTGATTCCTCGTCCTCCCGGAGCGTCAGGATGTCCCCCTCCACCGCCCAGGTGCCGAGGCCCATGTGGCTGCTGAGCAGCCCCTCATTGTATCGGAACGTGCCGTCCGGATCGAGCGCGATGGTGAAATTCCCGCCAAAGCCCTCCTTTTCATAGACATACACCGCCGCCGCGGAGGAACTGGCACCGGTGCCCAGGATCGGCTCCGGGTGCTGGGCCAGCAGGGACTCCAGGACTTCGTCCGCCCATGGCGGCGATGCCTCCACCGTTAGGACATAGAGTGCCTCTCCATCACTCCAAACCGCCGCGGTGTACGCGCCGGCGGTGTAAAAATCCACCTGTCCGGAGGCACGCAGGAACTCCCCGGCAGCGGTGTTCCCCGGCAGACGCGCCACCAGCTCCACCCACTCCGTGCGCTCTCCGCCCGGACGGGAGAGCATGGTATAGCCGACACCATCCCAGACAAATTCCACCCAGGTGTCACCGCCCTCGGCACCATAGCCGGTAACCTCTGCCCCGGCCGGGGTCCAGGCATGGCATTCGTATGGGACAGCGTGAATGCTCCCCTCTTCCCGCAGTGCCGCGGGGGGATACGCTGTCAGCAGATTCTCCATCGTGTATCCCCCGGTGCCGAAGTCCGGGATGGACCAGAGGCCGCTCTCCCCGTCCCGGATGAGCCAGCCCTGGTACCCCAGCTCAATCCACCCGGCGTAGTCCGCCCCGTAATCCACCTCCGCGCCCACGGCGTTGCCAATCCACCAGAACGTATTTTCATAGTCCACCGGCTGAAGCAGCACATCCATCTCCCAGGTGGCCCGCACATCGCCGCCGTCCTCCGCCGTGGTCATCCCTGTCACCGTCCCGCCCAGGCTGTAGTCGGTGATCCCCCACCGGGAGTCCGGCGGCAGCTTCTGCGCGGCCCGGGCCAGCCAGCTGTTCCACAGGGTATACAGCGCCTCCGCCGCCTCGCCTTCCGCCGTGCCGGGGAGGGTCAGGTCCGTGAGGCTGCCCATCACCAGCTGGTCGTACTGCTCCCGGCAGACGGCGAAGATGGAGTCGGCGCTCCCATCCGCCCCGCCGCGGCAGGCCGCCCGGTACCAGACCGTACCCCAGTTTCCCGCCAGCTCTGCCACATCGTTTTCATAGAGCCGCAGGGTATCGCCCTCCTCCATCCGGATCTCCAGGCACAGGCCGTCGGCGGTGTCAGAGGACATTGCCCGCGTCCACTCGTAGTCCGCAAAGCGGCCGGTGATGTGCTCCGCCACCCAGGTGACGCCCACGGTTTTCCCCACGTACTCCCGGCCGTCCGGATAGGTGGAGCGCATCTGCGCCACGGCGGTGCCCGCGCTTCCCGGCTCCACCCAGGTGGCAAACTCCTCCGGCGTGCTCCAGTTGGGGGCGCTCTCCCGCGCCCCGGTAAAGGCGCACAGGGCAAACGCCGCCACCGCCAGGGCCATGACCGCCGCCGCGGTCCGGCGGGTGGCGGGCCTTTCCACCAGCGCGGCGACGCGCGCTTTCAGGTCTGAGCCGCTCATGGAGGTGGCGCAGCGCATCAGGCCGCTGTGCTGCTCCGCCAGACCCACCAGAGTCCGGCCATAGGCCGCCCGCTCCGCCTCTCCCAGGGCTTTCACCGCCGCCTCGTCACAGGCCAGCTCACAGTCCCGGCGGCTGAGGGCCGCCGCCCACCACACCAGGGGGTTGTACCAGTGGAGCACCAGGCACACGCCCCGCAGGGCCGTCCAGAGGTGGTCGCCGTGGCGGTAGTGGGCCTCCTCATGGGCCAGCACATGGCCCAAGGCCTCCCCGTCCTCCGCCACGGCGGCGGGGACATAGATGGCGGGCCAGGGCAGTCCAAACAGGCAGGGGGACTGGATGGCCTCCGTCACATAGATTTTTGTCGATGCGTCCACATCCAGCAGATGCCGAGTGCGGCGCAGCTTCCGGTAGAACGACAGGTTGGAGAGCACCAGCAGCAGTCCCGTCAGAGCCATGCCGGCGTACCAGACCCCAAAAGCCAGCTTCTTCCACTCCGTCCACGCCACGATCTGGGGAGCCGGGAGGAATGTGCCGTCCTGGGTGACATAGCCGCCATACGTCCCGTCCTCCATCTGATCGAAGATATCTCCGGGCAGACCTCCCTGGACCATCCGGATATCTCCATCCTCCTCGTAGTAGGTATCCTCCGGCAGCAGGTTCATCACTTCATATGTCCGCACAGCTTCCAGGGGCCGCTGGACGCTCAGGGCGCTCTCCCCCACCGTCCCGGGGATCAGCAGGCGCAGGAGCACCAGCAGCCACAGGGCGTATTGCAGGCGCAGGCAGATCCGCCCCCGCAGCAGCCGCCGCAGGAGGACCACCAGCGCGATCAGCGCCGAGGACGATACAATCCATTCAGTCATGGCAGTTCTCCTCCAATTTCTTCAGCGCCGCGTAGAGCTCGTCGATCTCCGCCCGGCTCAGCCGCTCCTCCTCCGCCACGGCGCTGACCATCAGCCCAAGGCTCCCGTGGTAGACCCGGTCCAGGAAGCTCCTCGTCTCCCGCAGCGCCGCCTCCTCCCGCCGGATCACAGGGTAGTACAGCTTGGCCTTCGCCCCCTGCTCCCAGCGGATCAGCCCTTTGTCCGCCATGCGGCGGACCATTGTCTCCCCGGTGCTGCGGGACCAGCCCTTGCGCTCGATGAGCTGATTGGCGATCTGGGTCAGGGTCAGGGGCGCGCGCTCCCACAGGCACTCATACACCGCCCACTCCGTGCTGGTCAGCAGTTGGGTCTTCTCTGACATGCCGTCCACTTCCTTTCGCATGACATTGTCATGTTTATTCGCAAGACCACCATAGCACATTCGCATGACATTGTCAAGTGATTGCGGCAAAAAAGGAGGCAGGCCCACAGCCTGCCTCCCACTACAGCTCCACGGGCTCCGGAATCCCATACCGCTCCCGGAAGGCGTGGATGCGCTGGTCCAGGACCTTCCCATCCCGGATGACCACCGCCTTCTCCATCTCCTCGGTGAGCGCGTCGGCCAGTACCGCGTCCACCATGGGGGCCAGCAGCCGGCTGAAGGAGCGGCTGACGGTGATGGGAAACATGGCCGGGGTGTTGTCCACCGCGTAGTGGAGGACGCCGTCCACCTCGTACACCGGGTGGTCGATGGTGGTGGGGCGGGAGGTTTCGATCTCCAGCTCCGGGTCGCAGCTGACATCCACGATCATGGCCCCCTGCTTCAGGTTCTTCAGATCCTCCCGGTAGATCAACCGGTCGGTGCGGGAGGTGTCCCACATGCAGCAGTTGATGAGCATGTCGTACTTGCCCATGTTCCGGCGGAACAGGTCGATCTGCTTCCACTTGTACACGTCCGCCTCCGCCCCCAGGCCGTGGAGAATCCGCATGGCTCCCTTGGCGGTGTGGCCGCTGCCGTAGATGGCCACCTTGCTCTCATAGGGCATCTTGCCCAGGTACAAAAACGCCTGGAGCACCGCCGCCTCCCCGGCGATCTCCCGGTTGCGGTAAAAGATATAGCGGCCGTCGTCATACAGCTCCTCCCAGGCCAGCACCGTGTGCCTGCCCCGGACCGCGGCGGTGGTAAAGGCGGTATCCTGCACCGCGTGGGCCCAGCCGAAGAGGAATTTCCCCGGCGCCACACCGTCCAGGTAGTCCTGGTCCCCCAGCTTCATGTCGCAGATGCAGTCGCACCCCAAAGCCTCCTCCCGGGAAACCACATGGGCGCCCCGGTCCAGATAGTCCTGATCCGTGTACCCGATGGACAGCCCATACCCCGTCTCAAAATACAGATGGTCCACGCCCTCGATCTTTTTCAGATCCTTTGGCAGCAGCGCCCGCCGCCGCTCCCGATTCTTGTGGCTGATGACAAATCCCATGCTCCGCATAGGCACACCTCCTTCTCCTCATTCTGCTTATGGTTATATTATACAGAATTTTTTCCGGTTTGTCCCGCCTATTTTGTAAACAAAGCATTAAATTTTCCTGAAATCTACAAAAAAAGAGGAAGGTCTTTTCGACCTTCCTCTTTCCCATTGACTTACTCGGCAACGCTGGACTTGACAACCTTGACCTGGCGGCCGTTGTACGTACCGCACTCCTGGCACATTCTATGGGGCAGGCGCATAGCACCGCACTTGGGGCACTTGACCAGGCCGGGAACCTCCAGCTTCCACACGGAGCTGCGCCGCTTGTCACGTCTCGCCTTAGAAACTTTACCCTTGGGGACTGCCATGTATGACACCTCCTGTATCTCTGAATTTTGATGACACTGGTATTACTCGTCCTTCTCCAGCAGTTTTGCAAGCACCGCCAATCGGGGGTCCACGTCCTTCTTTTTACAGGCGCAGGGTCCTTGGTTGAGATCGGCGCCGCAGCGGGGACAAAGCCCCTTGCAATCCTCGCTGCACAAGGTCTTTGTGTCCATATCCAGGATAAAGGCCGTTCTGGCCAAGTCCCCCAGATCGAACTCATCGTTTTCCAGCAGGATGATCTCGTCGTTCTCCTCGTCCTGGACCTCCTCGGCCAGGAGATACTCCCGGGAGACGGTCTTGGGCTGGCGGAACTGTTTCAGGCAGCGGTCACACACAGAGTTCAGCACGGTGCTTGCCTCAAAGTTCAGCTGCAGCATCCCCGCAATGTTCCGAACGGAACCGGCAACCACAACCGGCTCCTGGATCGGGCACACTCCGCCGAATTCCACATCGGACAGATCCAGGGCAAACTGGAAATCCATCCTTTCTCCGGGGGCGTTGATGATCTTCTGAACATTTAAGCGCATAGTACACCTCATAAAGACACGAGTAGTATTATAGTCGGTTTCTCCTCCCTTGTCAAATACTTTTTGAAAAATTTTTTGTCCCCGCGCCACACTTGCAAAATCTGCCGCCAGCCGCTACAATAAGGGGGGTATCTCGACCTGATTTCATCTCATCAAGGGGGACAGAGGCATGCGGGAGCTCACCATTGGAAAAAACGACGCCGGGCAGCGGCTGGACCGCTTTCTCTCCAAGGCCATGCCCCTGCTGCCCCCGGCGCTGCTGCAGAAGTACATCCGCATCAAGCGCGTCAAGTGCAATGGCCAGCGGGCCCAGCGGGATCAGAGACTTCAGGCGGGGGATGTGCTCCAGCTCTATATCAACGATGAGTTCTTTGAGCAGCCCCGGGAGGATAATCTCTTCCTCACGCTTTTCCAGCCCAAGCTCACCATCGTCTATGAGGATGAGAATCTCATGCTCCTGGACAAGCGGCCGGGTCTGGTGGTCCACGCGGACGAGACGGAGAAGGTCAACACCCTCATCAACCATGTCCAGGCCTATCTCTACCAGAAACGGGAGTGGAATCCCAAGTGGGAGAATGCCTTCACCCCGGCCCTCTGCAACCGCATCGACCGGAACACCGGCGGCATCGTCCTGGCAGCCAAAAACGCCGAAACCCTTCGGGTCCTCAACGACAAGATCCGGGACCGGGAGATCACCAAGAAGTACCTCTGCGTGGCCCTGGGGGCGATACACCCGCCGGAGGGGCGGCTGGATTGCTTTTTATTAAAGGACGAGGCAAAAAACCAGGTAAAAGTCTACCACCGCCCGGTGAGCGGAGGCAAAACCGCGGTGACCCTGTATCAGACGCTGCAAAAGCGGGGGGAGCTTTCCCTGGTGGAGGTGGAGCTGCTCACCGGCCGCACCCACCAGATCCGCGCCTCCTTTGCCGACGCGGGCCACCCCCTCCTGGGGGACGGGAAGTACGGCCGGGGGGACGTGAACCGCCGGTACGGCGAAACCCGGCAGGCCCTGTACAGCTACTATCTGCGCTTCGACTTCCCCACGGACGCCGGCATTCTGGAATACCTGCGGGGAAGGGAATTTCAGGTGGAGCGCGTCCCCTTTGTGGAGAAATATTTTTCCCAGGGGGCGGCCCCCGTGTCCGCGCCGCCCTTCACCAAAAATTAACCCGGATTTTTTCCGGGAATCTCTTGACATTTCGACACATTTTCGATATAGTTACCTTGCCTGTTTTTCCCGGGGAAAAGTACTCAGGAAAAGCAGGCGCTTTTCTACGTCCAAAAATACCCAGACCTTTTGTATGAACTGCCCTCGGG
>CALXDE010000244.1 GCA_944386965.1 uncultured Oscillospiraceae bacterium | reverse complement strand
AGTAGTTGTAGTAGAGCACAGCGATGTTCAGCCCGTCGCCGCTGGCGGAGCCGTCATCGGTGGCAGCGCCGCCGTTGTTGGTGGTGCCGCCGTTGTTGGTGGTGGTGTTCCCGCCGCAGGCGACCATCGCGAAGATCATCGCCAGAGACAGTGCAAAAGCCAATACTTTCTTCATCTGAAAATCCTCCTTATTTTATCGCGCCCGATTTCTTCTGGGGAAGAAATCGGGAAAGGCATATGCCTTTCGGGGGCCGCTTGTCCCCCTGCGAAAGCTATTATACTGCACGTTTTCACCATATGAAATGGATTTTTTCGTCATACGTATGGATAATTTATGGAACTTCCGTGACACTCGGCGCCGCTCCTTGTCTGAAATAGACAAAAGTTTTTGATTAAATTGTGCAACTGACACAGTTCTTGGGGAATCACGCCCAACAGATTCCGGATCATCGTCTCAGCCGGTCCGAAATTCCCGGGCCTTGTCGAAGGAAAGGGAACTTTGTTACGATAGTATTAAAAACTGGAATTACCTTGCATCTTCCTCCTCCTGCCCCTCCCGCCGCTGGTGGGTCATGGCGTATCGCCGGGGAGAGACGCCCTTCATCTCCTTGAAGGCCCGGGAGAAGTAGAACGGGTCGTCGAACCCCACGGAGTTGGAGATCTCCTGGACGGAGTGGCTGGTGGTGGCCAGCAGCATGCAGGCCCGGTCGATCCGGTACTCCAAAAGAAATCTTTTGGGAGAAACCTGGTACCGCTGCATAAATTTACGGTACAGACTGCTGTGGCTCACCGACAGCTGGGCCGCCAGATCCTCCACGGAGATGGGCTCGGCAAAGTGGTTGATGATGTAGTCCGCCGCCTGCTTGGCGCAGTCGGTGGCGTCCCGCCGGCGGGACTGGTTGTGCTCGGCGTGCTCCACCAGGAACGATAACAGGGCGTATAACTTCCCCGTGATGGCCAGATTGGCCCACGTGCTGGTGCCGTAATTCTGGTAGATCTCCTGGAGCAGCGCGGAAAACTGCTGGGGATAGCGCCCGAAGAGCACCGGATTGTCCCGGGAGAAGTCCGTCTGCTCCACATAGCTCTCCGCGTCCATGCCGCTGAATCCCACCCAGATATACTCCCAGGGCTCGTGGTTGTCAGCGTAGTAGTGGACGGTAGTCTCCGGGTAAACCAGGAAGCTGTCCCCCGCCTGGAGGGTGTACTTCTGGTTGCTGATGATGCAGGTGCCCCGGCCGGAGCGGATATGGTGCAGCAGGAAGTGGTCCCGGATGCCGGGGCCCCAGCCGTAACCGGGACTGCACTGCTGACAGCCGGTGCTCTGCACATAGAGGGAGGCCGTGCGGCGCTCCAACTTCAAGGAATGTTTATAGGTGCTGCTCTGCTCGCTCATGGTCTTCCTCCTTTCCCTCTGCTCCGGCCCAGTCTGACTCGGCCCCATGAAAAGAGCGAGAAACGGTCTTATCCTCTGCAAAATCCGTCCCTTTCCGTCAACGGATCGGCTCTATACTGTTGTCACCTCACAGAAAGGAGGACCCCCGATGCGTCTTCTCCCCCTGCTGCTGTGCCTGCCGCTGTCCCTCGCCGCCTGCGCCGGGAGGCCGGCTCCATCCGCCGCCCCGGCCCGGTCCCTCTCCCTCGCCGCCCCCGCCTTTCCGGAGGAATACGCGATTGCCTTCCATCTGGAGGCCTTTCAGGGGTCGCGGCAGACCTCCCGCACCCGCGTCGCCGCCGTTCAGACGCCGGAAGGCCTCTGCTACGCCGACAGCACCGGCGCCCGCTGTCTCTTTCTCCGGCAGGGCGCGGATACATATCTCCACTATATCTGGGACGACGCCGGAGCGCTGGTCCGCAATGGGGAGGAGGCGATCTCCGGCGCGGCCCTGGCCGGATTCCGAGACACGGTGCTCCACCTGGGGCTGCTGGTCCAGGACACCTCCGGCCTGGAGGAAACCGGCTCAACCCGGGTGGCCGGCCGCCCCTGCCGCGTGCTCGAGGGGGAGGGCCCTGCCGGGAGCCAGTTCACCTGCCGCCGCCGGTACTGCGTCGACGAGGAGACGGGGCTGGCCCTCTCCTACTCCCTCCGCTACCGCGGCCAGGGAGGCCGGACCTTTACCTACCGCCTCGTCTGCCAGCGGTTCTCCACCCAGGAGGTGTCCCTCTCCCTTCCCGAGGACCTGCTCCGGGATGGGGAGACAAAAATAGGAACACCACAGGCAAAAAGCCCATAATGTCCCTATCGTTTCCCCTGCGGCGGCGCAAATCCTCCCCACGGCAGCCAAGGCGGTCCTTCCCGCCGGAACCGGCGGCGTCCCGCCGCATAATCCCGATTCACTTTCCGGCCGCGCCGGGCCCTGATGCGGATTCTCTCTGCCATGGAGGCGCACCTCCTCTGTTCGTATTCACAGTATAGCATATTTATTCCTCTAAAACAAGGCAAAATCACCAAACCGCAATCGTTTCCGGCTCTTCTTTTTTGGCGTCTTTTTCCCGCTTGTTCTCGGTGTTTCCCGGGATTGGCCCGGACTCCCGCATGGATTTTTTGTATAATTTGCCAAGTATCCTCCGGCCCTTCCGGGCGTTTTCTCCCCCGTTCTCCGGAGGATCAGCGCCGCGGCGGGGCTTTCCTTTTCCGCCGCCGTGTGGTATACTGACTCTCATCTGAACACTCCGGACGAAAGGGGACCTCGCCATGTCCACCGAACTGACCTCCATCCTCACTGCGCTGAAAACCTTCACCGCGGAAAAACTCCTCAGCGCTCTGGTCCTGCTGGCCATCTGCCTGGTGGTGATCCAGGTGGTCATGCGCGTGCTCACCCGGGTGCTGGAGCGGCCCCGGTTTGACCCGCGCCTGCGCAAATACATCCTCTCGGCGGTGCGGGTGCTGCTCTATATCCTGGCCATCCTCATCGTGGCCGACAGCCTGGGCATTCCCGTCACGTCCCTGCTGGCCCTGTTCAGCGTGCTGGGCCTGGCCGTCTCCCTGGCGGTGCAGGATGTGCTGGGCAATGTGGCGGGAGGATTGGTGATCCTCTTTGCCAAGCCCTTTCAGATCGGGGACTATATCGAGGCGGACGCGGGCAGCGGCACCGTGGCGGCCATCGATCTGACCTACACCCAGCTGGACACCGTGGACGGCCTGCGCCTGATGATCCCCAACAGCCTCCTGTCCGACAGCAAGATCACCAACTACACCCAGCTGGGCACCCGGCGCATCGACCACGCCATCGCCGCCTCCTATGACGATCCCATCCCCGCCGTCCGCGCCGCCTGTCTGGAGGCGGTGGCCATGACGCCGGACATCCTGGACGATCCGGCTCCGGCGGCGGTGGTCACCCGCTTCGGCGAGAGCGCCGTGGAATACCATGTGCGCTGCTGGAGCAGGGTGGACACCTACTGGGACGCCAATTACGCCCTGCTGGAGCATATCAAGTCCTGTTTTGACAAGCACGGCCTCACCATGACCTACAACCATTTGAACATTCACATTTTGGACAACGATTTGGAGAAAAAAGACCATGGAACACTATGAATTTCGCTGCAAGGTTGAGTACCCCGACCTGGGGGAGGACGCCCGCCTGAGCCATCTGGGCGCCCTGCGGATGATGCAGGAGGCTGCCTGCCAGGACTCCAGCCGCACGGGCTACGGTCCCTTTGACGTGGAGCGCAACGGCGTGGCCTGGATCATCTGCGGCTGGAAGGTCCGGCTGGACCGCCGTCCCCACTGGGGCACGGATCTGGTGGTGTCCACCTGGCCCCGGACCATGTCCAACCACCTCTCCGAGCGGGACTTTCTCATCACCGATGGACAGGGGCAGGCCGTGGGCGCCGCCACCTCCCGGTGGCTGCTCATCGACGTCACCACCGGCCGCGTCACCAATGTGACGCCGGAGATCGCCGCCGCCTACCCCCTGGACAGCGACTGCCGCGCCCTGGACGGGGACATGGAAATGGCGGGCAAGAGCCCGGAGGGGGCGGAGGAGACGTTCACCTACACCGCCCTGGGCCGGGATATGGACATGTTCCACCACGTCAACAACCTCCACTACCTGGAGCTGGCCCGGGAGGCCCTGCCGCCGGAGGTGCGCGGACAGAACTTTCCCACGGTGGAGATCCTCTACAAGCGGCAGATCCGCCAGGGGGACAAGGTCCGCTTCTTCTACTCCTGTGACCAGGCCGAGGGCAAACACCTGGTGGAGCTGAAAAACGCGGACGGCAGGAAGTCCCACGCACTGGTGTGGTTTTACTGAGGCGCGGACAGCCGCCCGGAGAGGAGAGAGACGATGCGCTTTGAAAAGCAGGATGTGCTGGAGCTGGAGTACTGCTACGCGGTGAAATGCATGGACATCGGCGGGAGGGCCTGGGCCGTCTTTGCCACGGAGGGTGTCGGCCCGGCCTGCGGCGTGGATGTGGAGACGCTGGCCGTCACCCGCCTGTGGGAGGAGCCCGGCGGCACCATGTGCATGGTGCCCGTGCCCGGCCGCGCGGACGGCAGCTTCTGGGCGGTGCAGAAGTTCTACCTGGGCTTTCACTCGGCCCAGGCCCGGATCGTCTGCTGCCGCCCGGCGCCGTCGGGGGGATGGCAGACCCTGCCGCTGTTTGATCTGCCCTATGTCCACCGGTTTGACCTGCTGAAAAACGGGGAGCGCCTGGACTTTGTGGCCGGGGTGCTCTGCCGGTCCAAGCAGTATGCGGAGGACTGGAGCGACCCGGGATATATCGCCGTCGGCTCCGTGGACCCCGCGTCTCCCGGGGCGCCGGCGCGGCTGCGCGTCATTCAGGACGGACTGACCAAAAACCACGGCTACAGCAAATTTGTCTCCGGCGGGGTGGAGCGGGGCCTCTTCGCCGCGGAAGAGGGCGTCTTTCTGGTGACGCCGCCGGCGGGCGGCCGGCCGGACTGGCAGGTGGAGCGGATCTTCACCCGTCCCGCCAGCGAGGCTCGCCTCTTCGATATCGACGGGGACGGGCAAAACGAGCTCATCACCATCGAGCCCTTCCACGGGCCCTCCTTCCGGATCTACCGGCCCGGCCCGGCGGGGTACACGCCGCTCTACGAGTGCCCCCTGGCGCTGGATTTCTGCCACGTCATCTGGACCGGAGCCCTGCGCGGCCGGCCCTGCGTGATCGGCGCGTGCCGGGGCGGCCCCGGAAGTCTCTTCCTGCTCACCTGGGAGGGGGACGGTTTGGCCCTGACGGAGATCGACAGGGGCGTCGGCCCCAGCAACGTGGACGTCATCCACGGCCCGGACTTCGACCTCATCGCCTCCGCCAATCGGGAGGCCGGACGCGGCGCGCTCTACCGGGTCTATGACAACTGAGGCCCCGCCGCCGGACAGAGCCTGTCCCTGTGTGTTCCCGGACGCGCTTCGGCCGCCGGTTCCTAACGGAACCGGCGGCCGTTTTTCTGTTTCCGCCGCGTCCGGCCGGACCCCTCAGGGCATGGGGAAGGCCCGGCGGTCCAGGGGGAGCCCCGCCAGATGGGCCAGGCGGTAGAGCCCGGCCATGGCGATGGAGACGATGCTCTCGCTGTGGATGAAGTCCGTGGCGCTGCGGTCAAAGAGGAGGTTGGCCTGGGCGGGGAACTCGTCGTCTCCCTCCCAGAAGAGGACACGCAGGGGGATGCAGGCAAAGGCCTCCACCTGATAGCCCACGTCGGAGCAGGGGAGTTTCTGCCCGCCCATGGCCTCCAGCGCCCGCCGCAGCTCCGGCATATGGCCGG
>CALXDE010000243.1 GCA_944386965.1 uncultured Oscillospiraceae bacterium | reverse complement strand
CCACGTAGCCCTCCACCAGCTTGTCCGCCCGGTGGCGGGCCTTGCAGGCCTTGCAGTCGATGAGGGGGTCGTTGAAGGTGGACACGTGGCCGCTGGCCACCCACACCTGGGGGTTCATCAGGATGGCGGCGTCCAGCCCCACGTTGTAGGGGTTCTCCTGGACGAACTTCTTCCACCAGGCCTTCTTCACGTTGTTCTTCAGCTCCACGCCCAAAGGACCGTAGTCCCAGGTGTTGGCCAGTCCCCCGTAGATCTCGGACCCGGCGAAAATAAAGCCCCGGCCCTTGCAGAGGGTGACGATCTTGTCCATGGTCTTGTCCGTGTTCTTCATCATGGCTGCATGCTCCTTTTCCTTGTGTATCAAAACAAAATTGTTTGTACGGATTTTCAAAGCCCTCCTGCGGGGGAGCCCAGGGGGTCGCCCCCGCAATCCGGCGGCCCCATCTCCGCCTCGTAAGCCGCCCGGGCGGCCGTCCACCTTTCCCGGTCCGCCTCGCCCACGCTCCGCAGCACCCGGCAGGGATTTCCCGCCGCCACCACGCCCGGCGGGATGTCCCTTGTCACTACAGATCCCGCGCCGATGACGCTGCCCGCCCCGATGGTCACGCCGGGGCAGATCACCGCGTTTCCGCCGACCCACACGTCGTCCCCGATCACCACCGGGGCCCCGCACTCCAGTCCCGTGGCCCGGACGGCGGCGTCCAGGGGGTGGGCGGCGGTGTAGATGCCCACCCGGGGCCCCAGGAGCACCCGCGCCCCGATGGTCACCGGGCACACGTCCAGGATGATGCAGTCGTAGTTGGCGTAGAAGCGGTCCCCGAGGGAGATATTGGCCCCGTAGTCGCAGCGGAAGGGGGGCTCGATCCACACGCCCTCCCCCACCCGGCCCAGCAGCGCCTCCAGCAGGGCCTGCCGCAGGGGGAGGTCCTCCCCGGTGGTCTGATTGTACCGGCGGGCCAGGTCCCGGGCCCGGGCGCGGGCCCGGGTCAGCTCACTGTCCCCGGCGTCGTAGAGCGCGCCGGAGAGCATCCGCTCCCGCTGTGTCATGGCCATGGTCCTCCCCCTTCCGCCGCAAAAAAATGACGCCCCAAGCCGGTTTTCCGGCTCAGGGCGAACAGATCGTCCGCGGTTCCACCTGCATTCGCCCCAAGGGGGCGCACTCCTGGTCCGTAACGGGGACATCCGGCGGAGGATTTTCCCCTCCGCGGCTCCGGGGCGCCTTCCCTCTCCCGCCGGCGGGGACTCGCACCGCCCGTCCCCTCTCTTGCGCCGGCGCGTGAGCGGTACTCCTCCCCTTCACGGCCTTTTCCTGGGTACTGTATCATCTTTTCCCCCCTTTGTCAAGGGGGAGCGGGGGGCTCCACAGGACAAAAAAAGGCCGCCGGACGGCTCCGGCGGTCTTTTTTTGTTGTGTAAAGGGGCAGAACCCCCAGCCTCCGGATGCCCGGGGCCTTACTTCTCGTAGGACACCACCACGCGGCGGTTGGGCTCGGTGCCGGTGGAGAAGGTGGTCACATGCTCCACATCCTGCAGCGCGGTGTGGATCACGTGGCGCTCGTAGGCGTTCATGGGCTCCAGGGTGACGCTCCGGCGGTACTTGACCACCTTGGCGGCCCCCTTTCTGGCCAGGTGCTCCAGGCTCTGCTCCCGCTTCTCCCGGTAGTTCTCCGCGTCCACGTGGATGCGCACCCGCTTGTCCCGGTCCCGGTTCACCACGTAGTTGGTCAGCTGCTGGATGGCGTCCAGGGTTTCCCCCCGCCGGCCGATGAGCTGGCCCATCTTCTCCCCCTCCAGGTAGACCTTGTACCGGTCCTTCTCCACCTGGTAGACCTTGATGGCCGCGGCGCTGTCCATGTGCTCCAGCAGACCCGCCAGGAAGGCGCGGATGCGCTGGGCGCGCTCGTCGTCGGCCTCCTCCCCCAGCTGCTCCGGGGCGGCGGGGGCGGGAGCGGGCTTCTCCTCCCGCTTCTCCGGGCGGGGCTGGCTCTCCCGGGCGGGCTTGTCCGCCCGCTTCTCCTGGGGCTTTCTCTCCCGGCGGCGGCGCGGCGGACGCTCGCCGCCCTCCGCCGGCTTTTCCACATCCTGGGGAGCGGCCGGCGCCTCAGGGGCCGGGGCGCTCTCCGGCTCCGGCTCGTCGTAGGTGACGCGGACCTTGGCCGGGGCGCTGCCGATGCCCAGGAAGCCGGACTTGGCCCGCTCCAGGATCTCCACGGACACGTCGTCCCGCTCCAGACCCAGCTGGGAGAGCGCCTTTTCAATGGCCTCGGCCTCGGTCTTGCCGGTTACATCAATATAACGCATAGCCATGCTTCTTACTCCTTGTCATACCGGTCGGCCACATAGCTGCGGCCCCGGGCATAGGGGCGCCCGCCGATCCGGCCGTCGTCGTTGGTGGAGATCTTCTTCTCCCCCTGCTTCTTCTCCTGGCCCTTCTTCTGGGCCTTGGGATTCTCCCGGCGCTGGGCGTCCTGGCGCTTGGCCTCCTCCATGCGCAGCTTCCGGTCCGCCTCCCGGGCGGCCTCCCGCTCGTCCTCCTCGGTCTGGAACTTCTTATTGAAGTAGCGGCCCAGGGTCATCTCCTGAATGATGGAGAACACGCTGTTGCCCACCCAGTAGATGCCCAGGGACGCGGGCAGGATGAAGCCGATATACACGCTGGTCAGGGGCATGATGATGTTCATGCTCTTCATCATGCCCTGCTGCCCGGCGGCGGTCTGCCCGTTGGACTTCATGGTGATGTGGCTGAGCAGCCAGCTCAAAAAGCCCGAGAGGACGGGAATGAGGATCAGGCCGATCAGGCCCCACTCAAACTTGAAATTCTGGAAGGCGCTGGTGGGCGCGGCGCTCAGGTCGATGCCCAGGAACTGGAAGTTCAGGGGCATGAGCCCGTCGAACTTGCCCTGGAAATTCTCCCAGTTGTCGGTGACGAACTTGGCCAGGTTGATCTGCTCATAGGCGCTGTAGACCTCGTTGGTCATGCTGGGGACATAGCCGATGGTCTGGGCCAATTCACGGATATTTCCAATAACATCCGTTCCCAGTCGCATGAAATACTGCAACGGCTGGCGCACAATCGAGTATAGTGGGAGGATAATTGCCAGAGGCAAAAAGCCCCACAGACAGCCGCTCATGGGGTTCACGCCCGCCTCGGTATAGAGCTTCTGCAGCTCCTCCTGGTACTTCTGCTGGTTGTTGGCGTACTTCTTCTGCAGCTCCGCCTGCCTGCTGGACAGGCGGCCCATGCGCACCATGCTCTTCTTGCTCTTCATCTGGAAGGGCAGCATCACCAGCTTCACCACCAGGGTGAAGAAGATCAGGGTCATCCCGTAGGAGCCGGTGAGGGAGTAGAGCAGGCGCATTACCCATGCGAACGGCATGGTGATGATGTTGGTCATTGCTTACGTTTCCTCCGTCAATGGGTTGGGGTTGAAAAGTGGGACGGCGGCGCCGTCCCCCGTGTCAGGGAACGGGGTCGTAAAAATTCCCCCTGTAAAAGGGGTTGCACCGCAGCAGGCGCTTGAGGGCCAGCCACCCGCCCTTGGCCGCCCCATACTTGGAAATGGCCTCCAGCGCGTACTGGGAGCAGGTGGGAATGAAGCGGCAGCGCCGGGGCAGATAGGGGGAGATCCAGACCTGGTAAAACCGGATCAGCAGCACAAAGGCGCGCCTCATCGCTCCGCCTCCCAGATCCCCAGCTTCCGGCAGGCCCCCTCGAACTGCCGCAGCAGCTGGGGGAAGGGCGCCGTCAGCACCCGGGTCCGGGCCACCACCACCAGGTCGTATCCCCGGCACAGGGCGGGCCCGCTCAGGCGGCACACCTCCCGCAGGCGCCTTCTGGCCCGGTTGCGCACCACGGCTCCCCCCAGCTTGGTGGACACCGTGAAGCCCAGGCGGTTGTGGTCCAGTCCGTTTTTCCGGCAGTAGACCACCATGGAGGGGGTCACCGCGCTCTTGCCCCGGCTGTAGAGCCGGCGGAAGTCCCGATTCTGTTTTAAGGTCACCGCTTTTTTCATGCTGCCCTCTTGTCCGATTTTCTCAAGATAGCGGCGCAGGGACGGGCAGACGCCCGTCCCCTACGTGAATCTATCTGCGATGCACTTTCCGCCCCCCCTCAGTGGGTCAGGCGAGCGCGACCCTTGGCACGGCGGCGGGAGAGCACTTTGCGGCCATTGGCGGTGTGCATGCGCTTGCGGAACCCGTGTTCCTTGGAGCGCTGCCGCTTTTTGGGCTGGTAGGTACGGAACATGCAATACACCTCTTTCTCGTCTGTTGATTTTCCGCGGCGGAATCCGCCGCTTGCTCGACAGCGCCGGAGCCTTTCCCCGGCGCAGCAGCCGACTGACGTTCAGGCGCGGCGCCCCTGGTGGGCGATGCGCGACAACTATTATACATAAAGGAGAAGTTTCTGTCAACAAAAACTTGAAGAAGTCCGGTCAATTTCCCGTTTTTCCGCCTGTTTTTTCCCGGAAGAGGACGGGGTACAACATATAGCGGTCCGGGCGGGAAAATCCGGCCTATATGTGGTGTCTCCCCCCGAAAAAAGTTTTCTTATTATTAGAATAAGTATCTGTTGCAATCCCTATGGGATTTTGGTAAAATGGAGGTTGTTATCTTGCCGATTATCTGTTCAGGGAGCTTAGAGAAAAACCTGCACGCCGACGGGTTTGCGGACGTTTGGAAAGGAGCCGACCTTTTGAATTCCATACAAGACATCTGGAACATGGTGCTGGAGCGGATGCGCTCGGAACTTTACGAGACAACCATCAACACCTGGTTCGACGAGGTGACCCCCGTGGCGCTGGAGGGGGACACCCTGATCCTTCACTGCCCCAACGACTTCAAGCGCTCCACCATCGAGGACCGCTTTCTGGGGAACATCGCCGGGAGCCTGAAGGACATCTTCTCCACGGACTTCACCGTCCGCATCCTGAGTGACGCGGCCCTCCAGGCCTATAACCAGGCCGCGCCGGAGGAAAAGAAGCCCAAGAACCTCTTTGAGAGCGACGAGTTCACCTTTGAGAACTTCGTGGTGGGCCCCTCCAACAAGCTGGCCTTCGCCGCGGCCAAGGCCGTGGCCGCCCAGCCCGCCGAGCACTACAACCCCCTGTTCATCTACGGGGACTCGGGCCTGGGCAAGACCCACCTCATCTACTCCATCGCCCACGAGATCCGCCAGCGCCAGCCGGCGGCCAAGATCGTCTACATCAAGGGCGACGATTTCATCAACGAGTTCATCGACGCCGTCCGCTCCGGCCGCAACCAGGACTTCCGGGTCAAATACCGGGAGGCGGACCTGCTGCTGGTGGACGATATCCAGTTCGTCTCCGGCAAGGAGGAGACGCAGAACGAGTTCTTCCACACCTTCAACACCCTCTATGAGTCCCGGCGGCAGATCGTGCTGACCTCGGACCGGCCGCCCCAGGAGATGAGCCGGCTGGACGACCGGCTGCGGACCCGGTTCGAGTGGGGCCTGCTGGTGGACGTGCAGCCCCCGGACCTGGAGACGCGGATCGCCATTGTCAAGAACAAGGCCGCCCAGCTGGGGCTGGTCATCTCCGACGAGGTGGTGGGCTACATCGCCAAGAACGTCACGTCCAACGTCCGCCTCCTGGAGGGGACGGTGAAGAAGATCAAGGCCTATCGGGATCTTCTGGGCAGCGAGCTGGACGGGGAGAGCGTGGACCGGGCCATCCACGACATGCTCCGCAAGGACAACGAGTTCATCCCCTCTCCGGACACCATCATCGCCGAGATCTGCAAGTACTACCGCATCGACGAGGCGGCCATCCGGGGCCAGCAGCGGGACCGGACCATCGTCCGGGGCCGTCAGGTGGCCATGTACCTGATCCGGCGCATGAGCAACTACTCCTA
>CALXDE010000242.1 GCA_944386965.1 uncultured Oscillospiraceae bacterium | reverse complement strand
GGGCAAGCGGGACCACGTGGGCATCTTCGGCGACGACTACCCCACCCCCGACGGCACCTGCATCCGGGACTACATCCACGTCCGGGATCTGGTGAGCGCCCACCTGCTGGCCCTGGAGTACCTGGACCGGGGCGGGGAGAGCGGCCCCTTCAACCTGGGCAACGGCACGGGCTTCTCCGTCAAGGAGATCATCGAGACGGCCCGGAAGGTCACCGGCAAGCCCATTCCCGCGGTGGTGGAGCCCCGGCGGGCCGGGGACCCCTCCGTCCTCATCGCCTCCAATAAGAAGGCACTGGAGCAGCTGGGCTGGAAGCCGGAGCGGGATCTGGAGCAGATCATCGCCGACGCCTGGACCTGGCACAGCACCCACCCGGAGGGGTACGGCGACCGATAAGATCATATCCGCCGGGAGAGGGGATGCGCTTCAAGCGCATCCCCTCTTTTCCGCGGGCCTTTTGGGGAAAAGCGTTTGAACAATCGCGCCGGCTGTGATAGGATGGAGAAAAAAACGGAGGCGGAGCGAATATGACGGCGTTTGAACAATTGCCCTACTGGGACCATCTCACCGGCGCGGAGCGCGCCCTGGTAGAACAGAGCGTTCGGGAGGCGCGCTTTCCCAAGGACGCCATGGTCCACGGCACGGAGGGATGCCTGGGGCTGGTGGTGGTGAGGTCCGGGTGCCTGCGGGCCTGCCTCCTCTCAGAGGAGGGGCGGGAGGTGACGATCTTCCGGGTGAGGGCGGGGGAGAGCTGTGTGCTGTCCGCCTCCTGCGTGATCTCCCAGATCACCTTTGAGACGCATCTGACCGCGGAGGAGGATACGGACCTGCTGGTGCTGCCCTCCGGGGTGTTCCAGCGCCTGACGGAGGAGAATATCTACATCCGCTGCTTCCTGTTCGAGATGGCCACCGCGCGCTTTTCCGAGGTCATGTGGGTCATGCAGCAGGTCCTGTTCCTGGGGATCGACCAGCGACTGGCGCTGCTGCTCTTGGAGCATGTCCGCGCCGCCGGGACCCCTGTCCTCCGCCGCACCCACGAGGAGCTGGCCCGGGACCTGGGCTCAGCCCGGGAGGTGGTGACCCGGATGCTGCGCCGGTTTGCCGAGGAGGGCCTGGTGGAGCTGCGCCGTGGCACGGTGACCGTGCGGGACCTGCCGGGGCTGGAGCGGATGGCCGGGCAGGAGTGGCAAAATGGTTGAAAAATTTTCGGAAATGTGATCTGGTCACAGAAGCGCCGCCTTCTTTGGGGTATACTAGGGCCAGAAAAACAAAAAGGAGGGGATCGCAATGGCGATCGCGCATATTACCAATCAGAACTTCAAAGAGGAGGTTCTCCAGTCCGACCGGCCGGTGCTGGTGGACTTCTGGGCCCCCTGGTGCGGCCCCTGCCGCATGCTCGCCCCGGTGCTGGAGGAGCTGGACGGGGACCTGGCCGGCAAGGTGAAGGTGGCCAAGGTCAACGTGGACGAGGAGATGGAGCTGGCCGCCCAGTTCCAGGTGGCCAGTATCCCCACCCTGCTCCTCTTTGAAAACGGGCAGGCCGTGCGCCGCACGGTGGGCGCCCAGCCCAAGGCCAAGCTGGCGGCGTTTTGCGGACAGTGAGGGAGCCGGGCCATCGCCCAGGGAATCCTTGACAGGGCCGGCGGCAGGCGATACAATGGACACAGAACCATCTCACCCACACCATCCGTCAAACAGATAGAAGGAGAATGACTATGGAACTGAAAGGCAGCAAGACCGAGGCCAATCTGCTGGCGGCGTTTGCCGGCGAGAGCCAGGCCCACACCAAGTATCAGTACTACGCGTCCAAGGCCAAGAAGGACGGCTATGAGCAGATCGCCGACATCTTCCTGGAGACGGCGGCCAACGAGAAGGAGCACGCCAAGATCTGGTTCAAGCTTCTCCACGACGGTGGGGTTCCCGCCACCACGGAGAATCTGAAGGACGCCGCCGCCGGTGAGAACTACGAGTGGACCGACATGTACGCCGGCTTTGCCAAGACCGCCCGGGAGGAAGGCTTCACCAAGATCGCCACCCTCTTTGAGATGGTGGGCGCCATTGAGAAGGAGCACGAGGCGCGCTATCGGAAGATGCTGGGCAACATCGAGGAGGGGATCGTCTTCTCCCGGGATGGGGACCGGATCTGGAAGTGCCGCAACTGCGGACACATCGTGGTGGGCAAGAAGGCGCCGGAGGTCTGCCCGGTGTGCGAGCATCCCCAGGCCTACTTTGAGCTCAGGGCCGAGAACTATTGATTCCATAGCTGATCTCGCGGAGAGGCCGCCGGCTTTGGCCGGCGGCCTTCTTTTTGCGGGGAATTGCGCCTGTACTCTTGCGCCGGGGCGGAGAATCTGCTATAACGGTAGAGAAAACACAGAAAGGGAATCACAACGCAATGGAAAGTTTTATCGTATCCATTAACGCGGTAGCCCCCGTCTTTTTCATGATGCTCCTGGGCTATTTTCTCAAGGGAATCCACTTCTTTACCGACAGCGCCCTCAAGCAGATCAACGCCCTGGTGTTCAAGGTGCTGCTGCCCATCCAGCTGTTCCGCAGCTCCTTCCAGGCGGACCTGGAGGAGGTGGTGAACGTGCCCTTCCTGCTGTGGAACGAGGCGCTGGTGCTCCTGAGCTTCGCGGTCCTGAGCCTGGTGTCCATGCGGACGGTGCGGGAGCCGGGGAAGCGGGGCGCCCTGCTCCAGGGCATGTTCCGGGGAAACATCTCCCTGGTGGGCATGGCCATTGCCGAGATCCTGTTCGGAGAAAATCAGACCGGCACCATGGCCATTGTGGTGGCCATTACGGTGCCGGTGTATAATGTGCTGGCGGTGCTGGCCCTGGAGATGTTCCAGGGCGGAAAGATGCCGGTGAAGCGGGTGGCTCGGGAGATCGTCACCAATCCCCTCATCATCGGCTGCGCCCTGGGCCTGCTGGCGAATCTGGCGGGACTGCGCCTCCCGGAGATGCTGATGAACCCGGTTGACAGCCTGGCCTCCTCCGCCACGCCGGTGGCCCTCATCGGCCTGGGCGCCTCGTTCCATATGGAGCGGGTCAGCGCCGACCGGCGGGCCATCTGCGTTGGGGTGCTGGCCAAGCTGGTGTTTCTGCCCCTGGCGGCCCTGTCCGTTGGGGCGGCGCTGGGGTTCAGGGGCGTGGAGCTGGGGACCATGGCGGTGACCTTTGCCGCGCCGACCTCCGTGTCCTCCTTCACCATGGCCCAGCAGATGGGGGCGGACGGCGATCTGGCGGCCTCCATGGTGGTGTTTACGGGAATGTTCTCCTGTCTGACCATCTTCCTGTGGACGTTCCTCCTGCTGCGCCTGGGGCTGATGTGACAGAGACGGAAAACAAGAAGGAGCCCTCCTTATTTGGAGGGCTCCTCTTCTTCTTTCTTTTTTTCCTTTTTCTGCACCGTGGCTTCCGCCACCTGGTGGTCCTCGATGCGGCTGACGTGGATGCGGAAATCCGGCAGGTCCAGATCGATGCTCTGCGCGCCGTCCTCCGGGATCATGCCGATCTGCTCGAAGACATAGCCGGTGAAGGTGTCGCTGTCCTCGCTGTCCATGGAGACGCCCAGAGCGTCCTCGATGTCCCGCAGGGGCACGTTGCCGCTGATGGCCAGGGTGCCGTCCTCCAGCGCCTCGATCCGGGGCTCATCCGCGGCCCGGCTGGCCTCCTCGCTCTTCAGGTCCCCCACCAGTTCCTCGATCAGGTCGTTGAGGGTGACGATGCCGCTCATGCCGCCGTACTCGTCCAGCACCACGGCGATCCGGTTGCCGGTCTGCTTCATGTTGCGGAAGAGCACATCGGCCTTGATCGTCTCCGGCACGAAGTAGGCCCCCTTCACCGCCCGGGCCATGACGGCCTGGCGGCTGCGGTCCTCCATGCGCAGGTAGATCTTGCTGTTGAGAATCCCTACCACGTTGTCCGGGGACTCCTCGCAGATGGGATAGAAGGTGAAGCGGCTGTCGTGGATGGTGGAGGCCCACTCCTCGTCGCTGTCCTCCACCCACAGCAGCGTCACATCCGTGCGGTGGGTGGCGATCTCGCCGGCGGTGAGATCGTCGAACTCAAAGACGTTCTGGATAAAGGTCCGCTCCTCGTGGTCAATGGCGCCCTTCTCGCTGCCGGCGTCCACCATCATGCGGATCTCCTCCTCGCTGACCTGATCCTCCTCCTCGGTGGGGTCGATGCCCAGCAGGCGGAGCACGGCGTTGGTGGAGGCGGACAGCAGCCACACCACCGGCCGGAACAGGGCGGAGATGCCGCTGACCAGCCCCGAGATGGCCAGGGATACCTGCTCGGACTTCTTCATGGCCACCCGCTTGGGCACCAGCTCGCCGAAGATCAGGGTGATATAGGAGAGGATCAGCGTGATGATGACAACGGAGATGCTGTCCAGAGCGGACCGGGGCAGGGGAACCCCCACCCGGACCATCCAGTCAGCCAGGGAGTCAGAGAAGTTCTCCGAGGCAAAGGCGCTGCCCAGAAAGCCGGACAGGGTAATGGCGATCTGAATGGTGGCCAGGAACTTCTCCGGCTGGTTGGTGAGCCGGCGCAGGCGGGCGGCCCGCTTGTTCCCGTCCTCCGCCAACTTCTCCAGCTTTGTCTCGTTAAAGGACAGGACCGCGATTTCGGCGCTGGCGAAAATGGCGTTGAGCGCCAGCATGATGAATTGGATCAGCAGTAAGAATCCTATGGAATCTCCCAAGATAAAAAACCTCACTCTCAAATATTGCTACCCTGTAAACAGCACAAGGCATGGCCTGCGCGTCTCGCAGCGCAGGTCATGCCTTCAAAAACGGATGTGATGATTGACGGCGCGGGCCGGGTCTGTGTCGCCTTCGGTTGTGTCCATAAGTACGGTCAATCTCCTGGATACAAGGTAATTGCCTATTATTATAGCAAATAATCTGCTGTTGTCAAGGGGACATTCCGACGGAAGGTTGACGCATGCCAGACGGGATGCTATACTATTTTCTGCCTATCTGTCTGCACGTGAGGAGGGAACGGCCATGAAAAAGGTCCCAAGACGCCTGTGCATCGTGGTGGCGGTACTGCTTGCCGGGCTGCTGATCTTCAGCGCGGTCTGGTATCTGACTGCCTGCCGCGCCTATGGCCGCTATATGGAGCGCTGCCGCAGCCTGCCGGTGTGGGAGGAGGAGTTCATGAGGGGGTATGGCTCGGATGCGGCGGGATATAACTACAATGTAAAGCGGCCGGATTTCGGCTCCTGGACCGGGAACCTGGGGCTGGGGATGCCGAGTATCGCGCTGGAAAATGGGGAGGAGATCCCCTATACCGATTCGCTGATCCTCTGGCCCAGTGCGGATGGCGAATGGGAGATTGGCGCGATCCTGTACACATACCGCGAGGACGGGGATGAGATTGCCTGTACGGGACATCAGCTCTATATTGACACAGCTGGAAGCTACATCCCCTACGGAGACGCCTCGGACGCAGACAACGCGGCACTGCTGGAAGAGCACCGGGAGAACGTGACGCTTTTGCTGGAGCGGGCGCGGGAGCTGTGGGGCCCGGAGATCTGAGAGGCGGCCGGGGCGGAAATTCCTTGTTGTATTTTGCGTGCAATTATGATATACTATCTCTTGCTTTTGAGGAGAGCATGCCGCAGGGGCTTCCGGCGGGGGGCCGGTCCCGCGCAATGGATGCCCGTGAACCATGTCAGGCGGGGAACCGAGCAGCATTAAGCGGAACACCATGTGCCGCGGGGGTGCCGGTCCTTCGCCGGAAGCCCCTGCGGCGCGCTCTCCCGGAAACAGGTGGAAGCGGGGCATGTGGGAACATGCCCCTTCTTCATATACAGAGGAGCGATGCACATGTACCAGGC
>CALXDE010000241.1 GCA_944386965.1 uncultured Oscillospiraceae bacterium | reverse complement strand
GGTACACCGGCGGCCCCCTCTGTTTGAACACCTTACTTCTCTTTGTACCGCACCGCGGTGCCGTAGGCGATGATCTCCGCCGCCCCCTGCATGACCGAGGCGGAGCCATAGCGGATGTTGAGCACCGCGTCCGCACCCAGGGCCTCGGCCTCCTCCACCATACGCTTCATGGCAATCTGGCGGGCCTCATTGAGCATCTCGGTGTAGCTGACGATCTCCCCGCCCACCAGGGTCTTCATCCCCGCCATCAGATCCCGGCCGAAATTCTTGGACTGGACCACGGCCCCCTTCACCAGTCCCAGGGCCTCGACTTCTTTTCCCGGGACATATTCGATATTGAGCAACAGCATGGCGTTTTTCTCCTTTCCCGGTCCTCCGGACCGCCGCTTCCTCTTGATACCAGGCGCCCTGGTCGGTCCCGGCCAGGGCGCCTCTGCGCGTCGTCTACAGTTTTTTGAACTCCGCCACCTCGATGATGAACAGGGTGGCGCCGCCCACCTCCACCTTCATGGGGGTACATCCCACGCCCCAGGCGGGGATCCCCCCGGTCCCGTGGGGCATGACGATCTCGGTCTCCGTCCGCTTGGCACAGTTGTCCTTCAGGATCTCCATGACCTTCTCCACCCGGTCGTCCTCCACGCCGATCATCAGCGTGGTATTGCCGTCCCGGAGGAAGCCGCCTGTACTGGCCAGCTTGGTTACGCCGATGTGGGCCTGGGCCAGTCCGTCAATGGCGCCGTTGGCGTCCTTATCCCGGATCACTGCAAATATCAATTTCATAGGTATACCTCCTTCTCTGATTGGGTGACCTAATTGTTTTACCTCTTTATCATACCACATTTTATGCGCGCTGTGTATAAAATTTTAATCAATATTTCCGCCTTTTTTTATCTCCACCACAATGAGGCGGCTGTCCTCCACCCGGAACCGGACCTCCAGCCCCCCAAACCCCATGCCGTAGACCCGCTGTGGGTCGTTCTGGTACTGGGGGCGGGGGTCCTGGGCCAACACGCCCACCAGCGCCTCCCGCTTCTCCCGGGGCACCTGCTCCAGCCACGGGCCGGGCTCCACCTCCAGAGAGGGGCCCTTGGGCTGGGCGGCAAAGCCGCCCAGGGCCTCCGGATGGCAGTCGGCGTAGGGGACGTAGGGCTTGATGTCGTAGATGGGTGTCCCATCCATGAGATCCGCCCCCGCCACCACCAGCACCGTCCCCAGCTCCCGGTCACGCTCCAACCCCAGGAGCTCTACACAGGAGAGGCCCAGCGGGTTGGGGCGGAAGGGAGCCCGGGTGGCGAACACCCCCAGCCGCTGGTTTCCCCCCAGCCGGGGCGGCCGCACGGTGGGGGACCACCCCCGCCCCGCGCTCTGGGAGAACTCCCAGATCAGCCACAGGTGAGAAAAGCCCTCGATCCCCCGGAGGGCGGCGGGGTCCCGGAACTCCGGCTCAAAAACCACCCGGGCGGTCAGCGTCCGGACCAGACCGCTCTGCCGGGGGATCCCAAATTTCTCCGGAAAGTCGCTCCGGATCCGGGCCACCGGGGTCAGCTCCAACCTCCCGTCTCCTGCCTCTCGCGCCATCTTCGTCCCTCCCCGTCCACTGTTGCTCCCATTATACCTGCTTTTTGGGAAAAGTCAAAGGCGGGAGGGCACTATGCGCCGAAAGGCGCCGCCGTCGGCCCGCCACACGGTGGTCCGACTCGCTCCCCTGGCAACAATCGCCTGCGGAGAGGGACAGCTCATGTAAAGATGCCCATCTCTCTCCGCCCAATACACATACAGGCGGCCGACTTCCAGCGAGTCAGCCGCCTGTATGTAGTATGACATTTTGATCAAGAGGATCCGCCTCGGCACGAGGGCATGGCATTGGGTGCTCGAGCGGATGAGGACTCAACATCTGGTCAGCTTGAGAATGTTCGTCGGGTTTTTTTTGTTGGTCAATACATATAGGTTACCGCTACGGTCGCCGGTCAGTCCATGGGCATGGATCACAGAGCCTCTGCACCCCAGCTGTGCCACGGGGTTCAGCCCCATGTCGAGAACGGAAACGCCGCCGTCCAGCTCCCCGATATAGGCATAGGTGTCGTCCGACCAGACAGCTCCCACACGCATCAGATTCCCAGTCACAATCGCCAGGAGAACACCCGATTGGTCAAAAATCTGCACGCGGCTGTTTTCCCGATCCGCAACCCAAATGCGCTGATAGCAGTCGATCCAGATATCGTGGACCAGCCGGAAATGTCCTGGCTCCGCCCCGGGTCCGCCCCAGGAGAAGGAGTAACTACCGTCTGCCGCAAACTTATGCACTGCGGCATTTCCGTATCCGTCTGCAGCAAAATACTCGCCCTTTGTATTCATCACCATGCTACAGGGGCGGCAGAAGGGGGTGCCCAGCTTCCGGATGCTGTCCAGCCGTGCGTTCGCCGTTGCCCGCTTGTTCCAGACGGGATCATCGGGGACGCGATTTTCGGCCCGCAGGACCTCCAAATAATTGACGTCATAGCCGGAATCCCCCGCCTGGCCGAAAGTACCAAAATCCCGTACCAAAGCGCCATCAAGGGTGATCTCACGGATCACATGGGCTTTTGTGGAGGAATCAGCAACCAGAATGGTCTGGTGTGGAGTGAGAAAAATACTGTGCGCTTTGGAAAACAAACCGGCACCTACGCTTTTGATAAAACTGCCGCCGCAGTCGAAAATCACGACAGGGTGCGCCTCGTCATCCGTGGCCACATACAAATTCCCTTCACCGTCAAACTGGGCAGACAAGGTGTGGCTACCACTTAGCTCCTTCGGCCACTTTGCCCAGGCAAAGTCCAGCGTATATCGGAGGCCGCCGTCCTCCACAACTTCTCCGATCTCAGTAGGGCGGGAGCCAGAAAATACAATCTCTTTCATGGCGCACCTCACGCAAACAGGATCCAGACAGGGCAGGGCATATCGATGGTCTGCACCACATCGGAGAGCCGCCCATCGGGCAGGATATCAAATACCTTGATGGTATCGCTGGACTGGTTTCCGCAGAACAGCTGGCCCCCGTCAGGGCTGAGGGTGAAAAAGCGTGGTTTCTTTCCCCCGCAACCGACCCACTGCACGGGGGAGAGGCGGCCCTCAGCGTCGATACGGAACACACCTATACTCTCATGTCCGCGGTTAGAGATATAGAGGGTCTTGCCGCTGGGATGGACCACGATCTCAGAGGTCATGTTCTTGATACCCATCCAGGAGTCGGGCAAGGAGGGAACGATTTGGAATGGAGTCATGATCCCCTTCTCCCCATCAAAATGGCAGGCAAGGATCTGGGAAGAGAACTCAAAATTGATATAGAGCCAGCGATTGTTGGGGTGGAAGGCCACATGGCGGGGACAGGACGCGGGGCGGCAGGTCAGCGCCTGTACCAGCTCCATCTCGCCCTTTTCGTGGTCTACTTTATAGCTGTGGGCGAGATCCAGCCCTTTGTCGGCGGTGAGCATAAAGCGTCCGTCGGGCGTAAACGGGACGTGATGGGGCCGGGACCAGGGCTGGATCTTTTCGTTCAGAGGGCCTTTTTCGCCGGGGAGCTCAAAGGCCTGTGTCTCTGGGCCAATGCTACCATCCTCATTGACCTTAAAGCAACTGACTAGGCCGGAGTGATCACCTACGGCAAT
>CALXDE010000240.1 GCA_944386965.1 uncultured Oscillospiraceae bacterium | reverse complement strand
TAGCGTTGAGCGTATTCCCGGTGACGTTGAAGGTCATGGAGTAGGCGCAGGGGTAGAGCCCCATCTCGCTCAGGTCGTGGTGGTTGAAGAGGTTGGTGAGCATCCGGCGGCTGGCGGGGTTCTCCTTCAGATCCTTGAGCACCCGGTCCACCTGGTCGTACCACCCGTCGGCGTACTGGTGCTTGACGCCCAGCTGGTAGCCGTAGGCCTTGCCGATGGTGCCCTTCTCGTCGGCCCAGGCGTCCCACACGTGGCTGTGGAGGTCATGGATGTCGTTGGACTTCTTCTGCCAGATCCACAGCAGCTCGTCCACGCAGGACTTGAAATACGTCCGGCGCAGGGTCATGATGGGAAATTCCTTCTGCAGGTCATACCGGTTCACCACGCCGAATTTCTTGATGGTGTGGGCCGGGGTGCCGTCCTCCCAGTGGGGGCGCACCTCCAGGGCGTCGTCCCGGAAGCCTGTGTCCAGGATGTCCCGGCACACGGCGATAAAGACCTGGTCGGCATAGCTCATGGTCAGATTCCTCCTTGCGGTGGGGTATTTTTCCCCAGTCTACCACAGACCGGGCGGAGAGGCAAGAAAAACTGGGCGGCACCGCTCGCTGTCAGAACAGGAAGGTGTATACGCAGTCCGCCGCCATCCCCACGGCCAGGGCCCCGCTCAGGAGCAGGAGGGCCCGGCGCGGCAGCCGGTCCGCCAGCTTCTCAAAAAGGGGCTGGAGGCCGTAGAGAAAGAGCATGCCGCCGATGCCGAAGCGGATGCTGGGATTCAGGGCCACCCGCCCCTGGAAGTTGAAGGCGTAATGGCGGTAGTCCCACTGCCAGCTGCCGTAGGCGAACTCCATGATGTAGCTGCCCAGCAGCTCCAGCGCTGTGGTCAGGACCACAATGCCGAAAAATACCAGCACCGGGGTGATGGACACGCGGCCCACCCGGACAGGGGTCCGCTTGAGTCGGCTGAAGGCAAAGAGAATGGCCAGGGCGCCCACCCCGTAGATCACGCAGTAGGGACCCCACAGGACGCCCCGATTGGAAAAGCCCCAGCGATAGACCACCACCTCCAGAAATACCTCGTAGAGCCAGCCGATTACGGAATAGAGCACGAAGAAGAGAAAAATTCGGGCCAGGGATGCGCTGCGATCTGTTTTCATAGGGAAACCTCCGGAAGTGATGTGAAGCGAATGGGCGGGGATCGATAGTCCGTGGATACGCTGTCAAAGAAAGCCCCGGCAGACGCTGGGGCTCTCTGGGTGCGGGGAAGAACTGAGGCGGCACGCCCTGCCGGGCTATCGGTCCTCCCGGAAGTAGGGGAGGCCCAGCGAAGCGGGAGGCTGCTTTTCCCGGTTGTTGCGCATGCTGGAGATCACCAGCACAATGATGGTCACCAGGTAGGGCAGCATGTTGAACAGATAGGTGTCCCGCCGGCCCAGGCCCGGGATGATCAGATATACCCAGAACAGCAGGCCGAAGAGATAGGAGCCCCAGATGGCGTTGACGCTGCGCCAGGTGGCGAAGATCACCAGAGCCACGGCCAGCCAGCCCAGGGACTCAATGGTGCCGTCGTTGGCCCAGGTGCCCTTGATATAGTCCATGGTGTAGTACAGTCCGCCAAGACCTGAGATCCCCGCGCCCACGCAGGTGGCCAGGTACTTGTTTCGCGCGACGTTGATGCCTGCCGCGTCCGCCGTGGCGGGATTTTCCCCCACTGCCCGCAGATTCAGACCCCTGCGGGTGCGATTGAGGAAGAAGTGGAGGATGATGGCCATGACAATGGCAAGGTATACCATGAACCCGTAGTTGAACAGGAGACGGCCCACCAGGCCCAGGTCTGTCATGTTCTGTATGGAGGTCCGGTACACGGCGCTGGTGGTGGCCACAGAGATCTGGCCCACGCCGCCGGCCATGGTGTTCAGGGTGCCGCCGAAGAAGTTGGCCACGCCGCCGCCGAAGATGGTCAGCGTCAGGCCGGTGACATTCTGATTGGCTCGCAGGGTGATGGTCAGGAAACTGTAGAGCAGGCCGCCCAGAGCCGCGGCGGCAAAGGCCGCCAGGAAGGAGATGGCCAGACAGACGAGGCCGGAGGGGGCGGGATTGTTGAACTCATAGAAGAAGGAGGCCGCAAGGCCGGCGATGCCGCCCAGATACATAAGGCCCGGAACGCCCAGATTCAGGTTGCCGGACTTCTGCGTCAGAATTTCGCCCATGGCGCCGAACATGATGATGGTGCCGAACTGGACGGCAGATTGAATCAGCTGCACAATCCGATCAATGGTCATTTGGCGCCGCCCTCCTTTCCGCCGCGCAGGATGACGCGGTAATTGATGAAAAATTCGCTGCCCAGGATAAAGAAGAGAATGATGCCGGTGATGATGTCCGAGGCATAGTCGTTCAGATTGAAGCGGGATGCGATCTGAATGGCGCCCTTCTGCAGGAATACCAGCAGCAGGGAGATGAGGATCATGACAAACGTGTTGAACTTGGCCAGCCAGGCTACGATGATGGCGGTAAAGCCACGGCCGCCGGCGGTGGAGGTGGAGATGGTATGGCTGGCGCCGGACACGGCGATGAAGCCGGCCAGACCGCAGATGGCGCCGGAGATGGCCATGGTGCGGATGGTGACCCGCTTGACATTGATCCCGGCGTATCGCGCGGTGTTTTCCGAGTCGCCCACCACAGAGATCTCATACCCCTGTTTGGAGTACCGGAGATACAGAAACATTCCCACGGTCAGCGTCAGCACCAGGATCACATTCAGCACATACTCCTGGCCGAAGAGCTCCGGGAACCAGCCGGCCTTGGTCCGCTGGTTGATGACGCCCACCGTGTTGGACCCCACCGGGTTCTCCCAAAGGGCCACGAAATAGCTGGTGAGCTGGATGGCCACATAGTTCATCATCAAAGTGAAGAGCGTCTCGTTGGTATTCCAGCGGGCCTTGAACGCAGCGGGGACGATCCCCCAGACCGCTCCGGCCAGCAGGCTCACCACCGCCATAATGACCAGCAGCACCGGCGTGGGGATGGAGGGCCCGTAGGCGCGCATGAAACCGGCGGTGACGATGCCGCCAATGAGGATCTGCCCCTCCGCGCCGATGTTCCAGAAGCGCATCTTGAAGGCCGGGGCCAGTCCCACGCCGATGCACAGGAGCATCATGGTGTCCCGAATGGTGACCCAAGTGCGCTTTTCGGTGCCGAAGGCCCCCTCGAAGATGCCCTCGTAGACCTGGATGGGATTGAGCTTGGTGACAGCGAAGATGAAAACGCCGCTCACCACCAGGGACAGCAGCACTGCGGCCAGCCGGATGCCCCACGCCTTGGGCCAGGACATGGCGTCCCGCTTGGCAATGCGCAGCAGGGGTTCCTTGTGGGATTTTACTTGCGTCATGCCATCTTCGCCTCCTTTACAAAGCGGGTCATCAGCAGACCCACTTCCTCTTTTGTTGTGCTGCGGCCGTCCACAACACCGCTGACCTGGCCGCCGCAGAGCACCAGAATCCGGTCGCACAGCTCCAGCAGCACATCCAGATCCTCACCCACATACACGACAGCCACGCCCTTCATCTTCTGTTCGGTGAGCAGATTGTAGATGGTATAGGAGGTGTTGATGTCCAGGCCGCGCACGGCATAAGCGGTCATCAGCACCGAGGGGTTCTGGGAGATCTCGCGGCCCACCAGCACCTTCTGCACGTTGCCGCCGGAGAGACGGCGGACGGGGGTGTTGATGCTGGGGGTCAGAACGTCCAGCTCCGCCTTGACCTGTTCCGCCAGCTGCCGGGGGGGATTGCGGTGGACAAAGGGCCCCCGCCCGGCGCGATAGGATTTGAGCATCATATTGTCCGCCATGCCCATGGACCCCACCAGACCCATGCCCAGCCGGTCCTCCGGCACAAAGGCCATGGATACGCCGATGTTGTGGATCTGCCGGGGCGTTTTGCCCAGCAGCTCCTCGCCGCTGCGGTTCACCGGCACATGCTGCCCGGCGATGGGCTCATCGGGAGCGGGCGGGTGGTAGATCACATGGGAGCCGGGCTGGGTGGGCTGAAGCCCGGCGATGGCCTCCAGCAGCTCCTTCTGTCCGCTGCCGGAGATGCCGGCAATGCCCAGAATTTCCCCGCCGTAGGCCTCGAAGGAGACGTGGTCCAGGGCCTTGATCCCATCCGGGGTCAGCACCGTCAGGTCCTTGACCTCCAGACGAAGATGGCGGTTCTCCACCAGGGGACGGTCGATGTTCAGCGTCACGGCGTGGCCGACCATCATATCCGTCAGGGCCTGGGGAGAGGTGTCGCGGGTGGCCACATCCCCGATGTACCGGCCCTTGCGCAGCACGGCCACCCGGTCAGATACGTCCATCACCTCGTGGAGCTTGTGGGTGATGATGACCATTGCCTTGCCGTCGGCCTTCATGTTGCGCATGATGTCGAAGAGACGGTCTGTCTCCTGGGGAGTGAGGACGGCGGTGGGCTCGTCCAGAATCAGGATATCCGCGCCCCGGTAGAGGACCTTGATGATCTCCACCGTCTGTTTTTCCGACACGGACATGTCATATATCTTTTTGGCCGGATCGATGGCGAAGCCGTATTTTCCGCAGATCTCGCGGATCTTGGCGGAGACGGCCTTCAGATCCAGCTTGTGTCCTTCGTCCAGTCCCAAAACAATGTTCTCCGCCGCGGTGAACACGTCCACCAGTTTGAAATGCTGGTGGATCATGCCGATGCCGCAGGCGAAGGCGTCTCTGGGGGAGGTGATGGCGGTGGGCGCGCCGTTTACCAGGATCTCCCCCTCGTCCGGAAAGTAGATCCCGGAGAGCATGTTCATCAGGGTGGTTTTGCCGCTGCCGTTCTCCCCCAGCAGGGAGAGAATCTCACCGCGCCGAATCTCCAGGGAGATATCGTCGTTGGCCACCACCTTGCCGAACCGCTTGGTAATATGCCGCAGTTCGATGGCAGGGGTACGTTCCAAATCAATCATCCTTTCTTTTGGTGACAGTTCCGCGCCGCTCTCCCCAGGCGCGCGCCCGGGGAACTGGCCTTTGGAGGGAAAAGAAAAGGGAAAAAAGACTCCAGCGGCCATTACCGCGGAGCGGGTGGGGCGCTTTTACAAGAAAGGGGCTGCCCAAAGGCAGCCCCTTTGCGTGGGCGTTTAGGCGTTGTTGACTTCGGTGATGCCGTCGATCCGCAGGGAGAAATAGGGCGCGGAGCGCAGGACGGACTCCTGGAAAGCGCCGTCCACGATGGCCTCGCCAGTGTCGTTGACGAAGTCACCGTCGCTGTCCAGAGCAAAGGCGGAGGTTACATGGCCGTTCTCATCCACCTGATAGGACCCGTCGGTGGCGGGCTGGCAGGTGAACTTGCTGGTGTCAAACACCTTCAGGCTGCCGTCCTTGATGCCGGCCCAGGCGGCGTCAACGGCCTCCTGGGTGCCCTCGG
>CALXDE010000239.1 GCA_944386965.1 uncultured Oscillospiraceae bacterium | reverse complement strand
CCACCCTCTACATCACGATAGGCTCCCTGGTGCTGGACATGATCTATGGGGTATACCAGTCCATCGCCCACAACCTGCCCATGGAGGGCAACAACCCCTTTGTGCAGCTGGCGGTGATCTCCTTTGTATACGCCATCAGCCTGGCGGTGTACAAGCGGCGGTATGGAGGCTGATATGGAGAACCGGATTCGGGAGCTGCGCAAGGCGGCGGGGATGTCCCAGGAGGAGCTGGCCAGGCGCTGCGGCGTCACCCGCCAGACCATCAACGCCATTGAGAACAACAAGTACGACCCCACCCTGGCCCTGGCCTTCCACCTGGCCGGAGAGCTGGGCACCACGGTGGACGAGCTGTTCCGCCCCGCCGGGACGGAGGTGCCGCGGTAAAAAGGCCGCCCCTGCTTTTGGCGGGGGCGGCCTTCGCGTTTCAAAAAAGTGGCGGAAGCCACTTTTTTGAGAGGGAAGCGCGCTAGCTGGACCTCGGTTCCTGTCGGAAAAGTCGGCCCGCCTTGCGCAAGAAGTGTCATTTCCGACGTACACGCCGCCGGAAATGACGGATGCTCATTGAATTCCTGCGGCTGCGGCCGCAGGAACGCTGCGAGGCTTTCCATCGGGGAAGTTTTTTGATAGACTGGACCGCTCCTGCTTTCGACAGAGGCGGTTTCAACCGCTTTCCTAATTTACAGCAAAAGATTTAGTCCGGGTCCATGGCCCGGTGGAGCTTCTGGGTGACGGCCCCCTGGAAGAGGGAAGCGGCGTGGCCGTGGAGGGTTTCCAGGGCGCCGGCGGCCAGCATGGGCTGGATCTCCCCCCGCATATAGAGGTCGAAGTCCAGAACAAACTTGACCTCCTTGTCCGCCGGGGCGTTGGGGACGTTCTGCTTGAGCATGCCGGGACCGGCGTGGACCTTCACCCGGCAGCTGTTGTCCAGGGCGGTGTCAAAGTCCACGGCGCTCTGGCGGGTGGCGTCCTCAGACACGTCCTCCTCCGCCAGGACGCCCAGGTAGGGCGGCGCGATCAGCTCGCTCCAGGGCTCCCCCTCCAGGTCCAGCGCCTGTCGGGAGACGAGGTTGACATACCGCAGGCCGATGCGCTGGAGAAAGGCGGGCTGATAGAGCTTGATGAACTGGGCCAGGGGCTGGTCCAGCTTTTTCCCGAATTCCTCCCAGGAGGTGTAGGCCACGGTGGACAGGGAGATGAAATCCCGGGTCAGATTCAGCTTCCACTGATTGTCCGCGGAGAGAAAGTTGTGGTTGGGGATCGCGGGCTGGTTTTCCACCTGGGTGCTGCCGTTGACCACCGTGAGCTTGGGGGGCAGGCGGTCCTGACGGACGGCATAGCGGGGGAAGGCGGCGCGGATGGCCTCCTGGAAGTCCGCCGGCTCCCTGGTGTCGATGGAGAGAATGGCGGGGAAACGGATCTGACAGATGACCTCCCGCAGCGGGGCGGCGTTGTAATGGACACGGGGACGATCTGAACGCAGCATGGCGGTTCCTCCTGTGGATTTGAAAGGGTAGTTCTATTGTAGCCCCTTTCGCTTTTTTTTACAAGAAGAACCTATCAAAGCCGGGCGGCGCGCTGACAGGCGCGGCGGAGGCGGTCTGGGCAGCCCGGGGCGCGGGGGCCTCTGCCGGGGCCTCGGCCCGGCCGGCCAGAAGGAACAGAAGCAGGAGGACGAGGAGAAGCGTCAATCGGCAGCGGCGCAAGGCGGGACTCCTTTCACGGGGATTCGACAGCAACAGTATAGCGGTGGGAGGGACGGGAGGCAAGGCGTAAATCCTGGAAGCGGCGCGGGCGGGGCCCCGGTTGGAAATTCAGAGGAAATCTTGGCCGATTTTCATTGACAGACCGGGCTCGGGCAGTAAAATAGAAGGTAAGAGGCGCACGGAGGCTTTTTCCGGCGGGGAGGATGCGCTCCGCCTGGAAAGGGCACATCCGGAAGAGCGCGGAAGGACATTTTCCAATATTTTTCAGAAGGAGCGTGAGCGTATGTACGAACTCTGGCAGGCGCTGGACCAGGCGAAGCGGTACAAGTGGGTGGAGCTCTCCCACAGTCTCAACAACGACAGCCCCTACTGGGCGGGCATCCCCGAGGGGTCGGTGGAGCTGTCCAAAACCGTCTACGACTGGGGCAACCCCATGCTGGACTGTCTGATCCAGACCTTCAAATTCCCCGGACAGTTCGGTACCCACATTGACTTCCCCGGTCACTTCGCCAAGGGGGCTGTGCTGTCTGAGGCCTTCGGGGCGGCGGATTTGGTGTTTCCCCTGTGCGTGGTGGATGTGACGGAGAAGGTGGAGCGGGACGTCCACTACGCCGTCACCGCCCAGGACATCCGGGATTATGAGGCGCAGTACGGCCCCATTCCCGACGGGGCCTTTGTAGCCCTGCGCACCGGCTGGAGCGGGCGCTGGCCGGATATGAACGCCCTGTCCAACTTTGATGCGGAGGGCGGGGAGCACACCCCGGGCTGGTCCCTGGAGGCCCTCCAATACATCTACGAGACGAGAAACGCCGCCGCCAACGGCCATGAAACCATCGATACCGATGCCTCGGCCCTGGCCGCGGCGGCCGGGGACCTGGCCTGTGAGCGATATGTGCTCAGCCGGGGCAAGCTCCAGGTGGAGCTGCTGTGCAACCTGGATCAGGTTGCCGCCGCCGGGGCGGTGGTGCTTGTCTCCTATCCCCGGATCGAGGGGGCCACAGGTCTGCCTGCCCGGGTGTGGGCCGTCACACCGTGAAAGAAACCGATCGGGCCGTCATAGAGGCCATCGCCCATATTCGCAGCCCCTTTGCCGAAAAATTCGGCGTGCCCCGCCAGAGCGGCTTGGTGGAGGGAGTGCGGGCCGCGGTGGTGTTTGCGCCCAAGTACCGCAGCCGGGAGGCGGTGCGGGGGCTGGAGGAGTTCGACCACATCTGGCTCATCTGGCGGTTTCACCAGGCTGTCCGGGCGGACTGGTCCCCCACGGTGCGCCCGCCCAGACTGGGCGGGAACCGGCGCATGGGGGTGTTTGCCACCCGCTCCCCCTTTCGGCCCAATGCCCTGGGCCTCTCCGCCGTCCGTCTGGAGGGGGTGGAGGACCATCCGGACCTGGGGCCGGTGCTCCATGTGGCGGGGGCGGATCTGGTGGACGGTACGCCTATTTTTGACATCAAACCCTACGTGCCCTATGCCGACAGCTACCCCGACAGCCGCGGCGGGTTTGCCGACGCGGTTGAGCGCCGGCCCCTGGCGGTGGAGTTTCCGCCGGAGCTGCTGGAGCGCCTTCCGCCGGAGCTGGGGGAGGCGCTGACCGGAGTGCTGGCTCAGGACCCCCGCCCCTCCTATCAGGAGGACCCGGAGCGGCTCTACGGCATGACCTTTGCCGGATACAACGTGCGCTTCACCGCGGCGGGAGGGACGCTGACGGTGCGGGAGGTGGAGCAGCTCCCGCGCCGGCGGACAGAGGACGACACGCGGCGGCACAGCAAATGAACACCGGCCCCTTCCCACCCGCGGGAAGGGGCCGGTGCTTTATTTATTTTCCGCGCGCGGGAGCGTCCTGCAGCAGATAGTCCGTGAGAGACTTGCTCAGACAGGAGAGAATCGCCATCCCCGCGGGCAGGGCGTCCGGCTCCACCCCGCCGGACTGGGCCTCCTGCAAAATCCGGAGAAAGTGGGCGGCAGCGGCCCGGTAGATCTCCACAAAGCGGGTATAGAGGGCGCGAACCTGCTCCTCGTCCAGCTCCAGGGGCAGCAGCTTCTGGATCGCGGCGATGCTGAGGCTCTGCTTGAGGGTGCAGATCATCAGCAGATAGGCGATATGGATGCGGCCATACCGCTTTTTCCTGGGGGGCGGCATGACCTTCATGCGGACGTAGTTGTTGACAATGCTGGGCGTGATGATTTTTTCCTCCTCCCCCTGGGAGAAGAACGTCAGATAGCGGGAGAGCAGCAGCACCACCTGGTCCATGTAGAGCTCCAGCTCCGGCAGATTGTCCCACTCCGGCAGAGTGGAGGTCCGAAGCTGTGCCTCCCAGGACAGCAGCGGGTCTTCCATGGGGACGCCTCCTTTCTTGTTGGAACTTAGTATACCTGAGATTTCGCGGAAAAGCAATATGAACAGCAACGTCTCCAGGATAAAATTCTCTTGACACGCTTATGAGAACAATATATACTAATATTAAATATTAGATTACGATGTTTTAGAAATCGGAAAGGAGAGCTTATGGCGCGGACAAGAATTCTTCGCCCCCAGACCCGGGGAGAGGAGCTGGCCAACACCGTCTCCCATGGGGTGGGAGCGCTGCTGGCGGCGGCCGGGGCGGTGCCCCTGGTGATCAAGGCGGTCCTTTCAGGGGGCAGCCGGGAGGTGGTGGGGGTCAGTCTCTATGCGGCCAGCCTGTTGGCGCTGTATGTGGCTTCCACGGCGTACCACGGCGTCACCGCGCCCCGGGCCAAGCGGGCGCTGCGGGTGGTGGACCATTGTTCCATCTTTCTGCTGATTCTGGGGACCTATATTCCTCTGGCGCTGCTGACGCTGAGGGGATGGCTGGGCTGGGTGCTGATTGCCGTCAACACGCTGCTGGCGGCGGTGGGGATGACGCTGAAGGTGATCGATCTCAACCGCTTCAACCGGCTCTCTCTGGTGCTGTACGCCGCCATGGGCTGGCTGGTGTTTCCCGCGGTGCGGACGGTGGCGGCCGTGTTGCCGGCGGCCGGGTTTGCGCTGCTGCTCTCGGGAGGGATTGCCTACACCCTGGGCATCGTGTTCTATGTGTCCAAGGGCCACTATATGCACTTTGTGTTCCATCTCTTCGTGCTGCTGGGCAGCATTTTGCAGTACTTCTGCGTACTGTTCTACTGCCTGTGAGGCCCGGGGCGGGATATCCACGGTGAATATAGAAAGAGAATATTCATTTTCAAAGCGCCGGCGGTTTCGCTGTTCCGCCGGCGCTTCCATGCGCTATCCGGCGAATCTGCCGGATGCGTTGGGGAAGCTGTGCAATTCGTACAAATTATGCGGTGATATGTGGAGAAAAACTGTTTGGAAAATGCATTGAATATTTATACATAGTAGATGTATCATAGATGCAACAATCCCCAGATATGGGCAATTCAACACGGGAGGATTCAGGTCATGGAGAAAAAAGAAATTAAAAAGATCGTGCTGGCTTATTCCGGCGGTTTGGATACATCGATTATCATTCCCTGGCTCAAGGAGAACTACAACAATCCGGAGATCATCGCCGTGGCCGGCGATGTGGGGCAGAACGACGAGCTGGACGGTCTGGAGGCAAAGGCGATCAAGACCGGCGCCAGCAAGCTGTACATCGAGAATATCGTGGACGAGATGGTAGACGATGTGATCATCCCCTCCATGATGATGGGCGCCACCTACGAGGGGTACCTGCTGGGCACGGCCTTTGCCCGTCCCATCATCGCCAAGCGCCTGGTGGAGATCGCCAAGAAGGAGGGGGCTGACGCCATTGCCCACGGCTGCACCGGCAAGGGCAACGACCAGATCCGCTTTGAGCTGGCCATCAAGCGCTTTGCCCCGGAGATGAAGGTCATCGCCCCCTGGCGGGAGTGGAGCATCAAGAGCCGGGACGAGGAGATCGACTACGCCGAGGCCCACAACGTGCCTCTGAAGATCAGCCGGGAAACCAACTACTCCAAGGACAAGAACCTCTGGCACCTGAGCCACGAGGGCCTGGATCTGGAGGACCCCGCCAACGAGCCCCAGTATGACAAGCCGGGCTTTTTGGAGATGGGCGTCTCCCCCGCCATGGCCCCCGACGCCCCCACCTATCTGACCCTGGACTTTGAAAAGGGTGTTCCCGTGGCGCTGGACGGCGAGAAGATGAAGGCCAGCGACATCATCCGCAAGCTCAACAAGCTGGGCGGTGAGAACGGCATCGGCCTGCTGGATATCGTGGAAAACCGGATGACCGGCATGAAGGACCGGGGCGTCTATGAGACGCCGGGCGGCACCATTCTCTACCGGGCCCATGAGATCCTGGAGCAGATCACGGTGGACAAGGACACCATGCACATGAAGCGCAAGCTGGCGGTGGACTTTGCGGATCTGGTGTACAACGGCAAGTGGTTCACCCCCCTGCGGGAGGCGCTGCAGGCCTTTGCCGTCAAGACCCAGGAGCACGTCACCGGCACCGTGAAGCTCAAGCTCTACAAGGGCAACATCATCACCGCCGGCGTCACCTCCCCGGAGACGCTCTATTCCGAGAACATCGTCACCTTCCAGGAGAGCGACTACAACCAGGCTGACGCCACGGGCTTTATCAATCTGTGGGGCCTGCCGGATACGATCCTGGCCCTGCGGGACGAGGGGAAACTTTAATCCGAGAAAAGGCCACGCCTTTCCTTGGGATACAGGCCGCCGCGCGCACGCGTTTTACGCGTACACTTGCGGCCTGAGCGGAGTTTTCTCCGATGCACATGTCATCGGAGAAAACAGATTCAAATTGAAAGCGGCTTGCCGCACATGATATGGAGCCGGGAAGAGGGCAGATGGGGATACCCCGTTTGTGAGAGGGTGCCCAGCGGCCCTGACAGAGGCACAGACATTCTGAAAACAGCACCAGCGGGCGGCCCATGGCCGCCCGCTGCCAGATAGGAGAGAACTTTACATGAAACTCTGGGGCGGGCGGTTTCAGAAGGAAACCGACTCTTTAGTGAACGACTTTAACTCCTCCATCCAGTTTGACGGGCGGATGTACCGGGAGGATATCCAAGGGTCCATGGCCCACGCGGCCATGCTCTCCGACTGCGGGATCATCTCCCGGGAGGATGCCGCCGCGATCGAGCGGGGGCTGGAGGACATCCTGGCGGACGTGGAGGCCGGAAGGGTGGCGTTTACCGCCGAGAACGAGGACATCCACATGAACGTGGAGGCCCTGCTGACGCAGCGCATCGGTGAGGCGGGCAAGCGCCTGCATACCGCCCGCAGCCGCAACGACCAGGTGGCGGTGGACCTGCGGTTGTACCTGCGAGGCGAGATCGGGGAGGTCATCGCGGCGGTCCTGGACTTCCAGGAGGCCCTGGTACAGCAGGCCCAGTCCCACCAGAAGACGGTGATGCCGGGGTACACCCATTTGCAGCGGGCCCAGCCCATCAGCTTTGCCCACCACCTGCTGGCCTACTGCCAGATGCTCTGCCGGGACGTGACGCGCCTGGAGGACTGCCGGAGAAGAATGAACCAGTGCCCTCTGGGGTCCGGCGCCCTGGCGGGAACGACCTACCCCATCGACCGCTGGCAGACGGCCAGGACTCTGGGGTTTGACGCCCCCATGTCCAACAGTCTGGACGGGGTCAGCGACCGGGACTATGCCCTGGAACTGCTGGGCGCCCTGTCCATTCTGATGATGCACCTGAGCCGCCTGGCGGAGGAGACGATCCTCTGGTGCAGCTGGGAGTTCAAGTTTATTGAACTGGACGACGCCTATTCCACCGGCTCCAGCATCATGCCCCAGAAGAAGAATCCGGACGTGGCGGAGCTGGTCCGGGGCAAGACCGGCCGGGTCTACGGGGACCTGATGGGCCTGCTGACAGCCATGAAGGGCCTGGCCCTGGCCTACAACAAGGACATGCAGGAGGACAAGGAGCCGGTGTTCGACGCCCTCGATACGGTGAAGATGTGCCTGCCGGTGTTCACCGGCATGGTCAGGACCATGCGGGTGCTGCCGGAGAACATGCGCGCCGCCGCGGGCCGGGGATTCATCAACGCCACCGACTGCGCGGACTATCTGACCAAGAAGGGGATGCCCTTCCGGGACGCCTACACCGCCGTGGGGAAGCTGGTCTACTACTGCACCGAGCACCGCAAGGTGCTGGAGGAGCTGACGCTGGAGGAGCTGCGGCAGGTGTCCCCCCTGTTTGAG
>CALXDE010000238.1 GCA_944386965.1 uncultured Oscillospiraceae bacterium | reverse complement strand
TGGGTACAGAGCGTCCGTAAAACCCTCCGCAGCACCCAACACAAGGCGGCGTAATTCCATCCGCTGGCCGCCGCTGGACGGCACACAATCGCTTACTATAGTGTACAGATCAAAAAAAGTCAAGAGGAAATTTGGCCGGTCAGCTGTTTTTTGATTGATATGTGGATAATTTTCTCCAATCACTACGCACTGTATTATATCACGGGCCGCCGCCCATTGCAACCAGCACTTCGCAACGGCCCCGGCGGGCTGTTTTTTCTGAGCGTACGGCGCGAAATGCGGGGGATGGCTCGACAGAAGGGGAGGGAAGCGGTATAATAAGAAAAAAACCATGGGGGTTGCTATGTCGCTGTTTCGCTGTCCCATCTGTGCCGCGCCGCTGGAGCGGGCGGAGAACTGCTACCGCTGTCCCCGGGGGCACAGCTATGATATCGCGCGGGAGGGGTATGTCCATCTCCTGCCCGCCAACCGCAAGCACGCCAGAGAGCCGGGGGATGACAAGGCCATGGTGGCCGCCCGGAACCGCTTTCTGGAGGGCGGGTGGTATGACCACCTGCGCCAGTGCCTGTGTGAGCTGGCTCTGGCCCACGCCGGGGAGAGGACCGCGTTTCTGGATGCCGGCTGCGGCGAGGGCTACTACACCGCCGCCGTGGCGGAGGCGCTGTCCGCCGCCGGGAAGCTGGAGGCCGCCGCAGGCGTGGACCTCTCCAAGGCGGCGCTGCGGCGGGCGGCCCGACGGAACGGCAGAGCGGAGTTTGCCGTGGCCTCGGTGTACCATCTGCCGGTGGGGGATGGGGCGGCCGGGGCGCTGCTGGACTGCTTCGCGCCCCTGGCCCTGGAGGAGTACCGCCGGGTGCTTCGCCCGGGCGGGGTATTTCTCTATGTGGTGCCGGCGCCGGAGCACCTGATGGAGATGAAGGAGGTCCTCTATGACGCCCCTTACGAAAATCCGGATGAGAGCGTGGAGTACGCGGGGTTTCGCTATCTGGACGTGGTGAGGGTGAGCCGGCGGATCTCCCTGGAGGGGGAGAGCATCCTGGATTTGTTCCACATGACCCCCTATGCCTGGAAGACCCCCAGGGAGGGGGTGGAGCGCCTGCTGGCCCTGGAGCGGCTGGAGGTGACAGCCTCCTTCCGCGTCCACGTGTTCCGCCGGCTGTAGCGGGCGCCTCAGGTCAGAAGGTCCCAGAGCATCTTCACAAACATCAGCCCCAGCACCAGGAAGATCATGCCCCGGACTCTGCCGCTGCCGCCCCGGATGGCGTACCGGGCGCCGCAGAAGCCGCCCAGGGCGTTGCACAGTGCCGCCGGCACCACCAGGGCCCAGAAGATCTTGCCGTTGAGGAGAAATATCACGGCCGAGGCCACATTGGAGGCCAAGTTCCCGATCTTTGCGCAGCCGGAGGCGGTGATGAGATCCATGGACAGGGCCATGGTGAAGGCCATGATCATGAAGGTGCCGGTGCCCGGCCCCACCAGCCCGTCGTAGCAGCCGATGACCAGTCCGATGAGTGCCGCTGCCGCCGCCTCACAGCGGGAGCCGCGGGGCTTTTCAGGAGCGGCGGATTCCCGTCCGAAATCCTTTTTCAGAGTGAGGACCACCGCCACCACCGGCAGGGCCACCAGCATGAGGATCTTCAGAATATCCTCCGGGATCAGCAGGGCGACGCGGGTGCCGATGGCGCTGCCCGCCAGGGCTCCGACGGCGGAGATCACCGCGACCCGCAGCCGGACCTTGCCGCTTTTCAAATACCGAAGGGCGGCGGTGCCGGTGCCCACGGCGTTGACCACCTTGTTGGTGCCCATGGCCATGTGGGCCGGCAGTCCCGCCATGAGATAGGCCGGCAGGGTGATGAGCCCGCCGCCTCCGGCCACGCTGTCCACAAAGCCCCCCAGAAAGATCAGCGGACAGACCACAAAATACATGCCAAGCAATGGATTCATGACAGCTCCCCCTTTTTCTATGGGGAGTATTATAGCACGCCGGGGGGCGTCGCGCTACCGATCCGGCGCAAAATCAGATAGAATAAAAAAACGGCGCGGTCCCCGGACGCGCCGGATGCAATGGGAGAAGAACAATGGATCTCTGTGATGTCAGTACCATCAAGACCCTGCTGGCCCGCCACGGATTTCATTTCAGCAAATCCATGGGGCAGAATTTTTTGATCGAGTCCTGGGTGCCGCGCCAGATCGCCGCCGCCAGCGGCGCGGGACCGGAGAGCGCCGTGCTGGAGATCGGGCCGGGGATCGGCCCTCTGACGGCCCAGCTCTGCCGCCGGGCGGGGAAGGTGGTGGCGGTGGAGCTGGACCAGAGGCTGCTGCCGGTGCTGGGGGAGACGATGGCCCCCTTTGACAACTTTACCCTGGTAAGCGGCGATATCCTGAAACTGGATATCCCGGCCCTGGTGGAGGAGCATATGGCGGGGTACACGCCCCTGGTCTGCGCCAATCTGCCCTACAACATCACCACACCGATTTTGACGGCGCTGGTGGAGTCCGGGCGCTTTGACACCATCACGGTGATGATCCAGAAGGAGGTAGCACAGCGCTTGGCCGGGGGTCCCGGCAGCGACTATGGGGCGTTCTCTGTATTCATGCAGTACTATACAGCTCCGGAGGTGCTCTTTGACGTGCCGCCGGCGTGCTTCCTGCCCGCGCCCAAGGTGACCAGCGCCGTGCTCCGCTGCCGGACACGGCGGGAGCCGCCGGTGGCCCTGGCCTGCCCGGAGGCGTTCTTTTTCCGGACGGTCCGGGCAGCCTTTGCCCTGCGGCGCAAGACCCTGATCAACAGCCTGGCCTCTGTGTTCGGCGGAGAACTGCCCAGGGAGGCCCTGGCGGCGGCGGTGGAGGCCTGCGGCCTGGCGCCAACCGTCCGGGGGGAGCGGCTGGGGCTGGAGGAGTTTGCCGCGCTGGCGGATGCGCTGTACAGCCGCCTGTCCAAGCAGACGGGCGCCGGAGAGAAGGAATAAACGAGGAGCTGACATCGGAGGGTGTCGGCTCTTTTTTTGAATGCTGTGAAAAAATTCACCATATTTTTCACGAAATTGCAAAAATTTTTGTTGCAAAACGACAAAAATGAACGTACAATTATAATGGGCGGGAAGGTAGGCTTCCCATCCGGCGGGACTGCCGCGCCGGCGAGGAACAGCGGCACAGAGGCGGAAGGCCTGCGTTTCTCTTCTCTCTTCGCGTCAGATTGCCTGGCGTCCTGTCCTTGCAGGCGCTTGCGATAAAACATCAAATCAAAAATAGGAGGGAAGTTTTCATGGAACCAGCGGCAAGTACGATTTACGCGCTCTCATTCCTGGCGGTTGTCATTGCTTTTGCCTTCGCGGTCTATCTCCATCTGTGGGTCAAGCGCCAGCCTACGGAGAATCCGACCATCCGGCGGGTGTCCGACCTGATCAAGGCCGGGGCCAACACCTTCATGCGCAAGGAGTACAAGATTCTTGCCGCCTTTGCCGGCGTGGCGGCGGTGCTGATCTTCCTCCTGCTGCCCCAGGGGATCTGGGCGGGGGACTGGCATGAAAACGTGGCCATGACCCTGGCGTACATCGCGGGAACGGTCCTCTCCGCCATCGCCGGCAAGATCGGCATCCTGGTGGCCACCTCCTCCAACGGACGGGCCGCCGAGGCCGCCCAGAAGGGCATCCAGCCCGCCTTTATGGTGGGCTTCCGGGGCGGGGCGGTCATGGGCCTTGCGGTGGTGGGCTTCAGCCTGCTGGGGGTAGCGGCGGTGCTGCTGCTGGCCGGGGACTCGTCCATCGTCCTGGGCTTCTCCTTCGGCGCCAGCTCCCTGGCGCTGTTCGCCAAGGCCGGCGGCGGCATCTTCACCAAGACCGCCGATGTCAGCGCCGACCTCACCGGCAAGGTGGAGCTGGGCATCCCGGAGGACGACCCCCGCAACCCCGCGGTCATCGCCGACAACGTGGGCGACAACGTGGGGGATGTGGCCGGCATGGGCGCCGACCTCT
>CALXDE010000237.1 GCA_944386965.1 uncultured Oscillospiraceae bacterium | reverse complement strand
ACCAGGTGGTCGATGCCCTCCACCTCCACCACGCACACCCGGCAGGCGCCGATCTCGTTGAGGCCCTTCCAGTAGCAGAGGCTGGGCACGGGGGTGCCGGCGGTCTGCGCCGCCTCCATGAGGGTGGCCCCCTCGTTCACCGCCACCCTGCGTCCGTCGATGGTCAGCTTTACCATTTGGTCTTCCTCCCTCCCTTAAAGATACCGTAGCCGAAGTGGTCGCAGCGCAGGCACCGGCTGCTCTCCTCCATGGCCCCCTGCTCGGTGAGGCCGCACTCGATGCAGACAAAGTCGTGTTTTCTCTCGCCGGCCTCCCGCTCGGTGGTGTTGACCCGGCCGTGGAGGGGCCGGTCGCTGAGATCCGGGTCCGGGATGTCCACATCCACGGTGATCTCATGGTGGAAGCCCAGGTACTCGTCGATATTGGCCGCGGCCACCTTGCCGGCGGCGATGGCCTTGATGGCGCTGGCCGGGCCGGTGACGCAGTCGCCGCCGGCAAACACGCCGTCCATGTTCTTCTGGGGCACGGTGCTGTCGCTGAGGGCCTCGATGGTGCCCCGGTGGACCGGAACGCCGGCGGACTCAAAGGCCTGTGTCTCAATGCCCTGGCCGATGGCCACGATGATGATGTCCGCGGGAATCCGCTCCTCGGGCAGATCCGCCGGCTTGGGAGCCGGCCGGCCGCCCCGGACCTCGCCGATCATCTGGGGCTGGACCCACAGGGCCACGGCGTTGCCGTCCCCGTCGGCCTCGATGCGGACCGGGGCCTTCAGCGTCAGCAGCTCCGCCCCCTCGGCGATGGCCCCCTCCGCCTCCTCGGGCAGGGCGGTCATATCCGCCTGGCGGCGGCGGTAGACACAGGACACCTTCTCCGCGCCCATGCGCACAGCGGAGCGGGTCACGTCCATGGCCACGTTGCCTCCGCCGATGACCACCACCTTCTTGCCGGTGAAGTCGGCGATATCGTCGTCGCCGATGGCCCGGAGCATCTCCACCGCGCTCATAACGCCCCGGCTGTCCTCACCGGGGATGCCGGTCTTCTTGTCCGTGTGGGCGCCGATGGCGATGTACACACTGTCGTACTGCGCATGGAGCTGCTCAAAGGTGATGTCCGTGCCGATGTGCGTCTCCGTGTGGACGGTGATGCCCAGGGACAGGATGGACGCGATCTCCCGGTCCAGCAGCTCCCGGGGGAAGCGGTAGCTGGGGATGCCGTAGCGCAGCATGCCGCCCAGCCTCTTGCGCTGCTCGTAGACCGTGACGCTGTGGCCCATGAGCGCCAGGTAGTAGGCGGCGGAGAGTCCGCCGGGACCGCCGCCGATGACCGCCACGCGCTTGCCGGTGGGCGGCGCGCAGGGAGGCTGGGGCACCTGGCCGGCGTTGTCCACCGCGTAGCGCTTGAGGCCCCGGATATTCAGGGGGTCATCCAGCATGTTCCGGCGGCAGCGGGCCTCGCAGGGATGCTCGCAGATATAGGCGCAGGCGGTGGGGAAAGGGTTGTCCTTGCGGATCAGGCGCACCGCGTCGGCGCAGCGCCCCTCCCGAATCAGAGCGATATAGCCGGGGATATCCACCCCCGCCGGGCACAGCGCCACACAGGGCACCGGATTCTCCAGGTTCCCCAGGCACCGGTGGTGCTGAATGTGCTCGATATAGTCGTCCCGGAACCCCTCCAGCCCCTTGAGTACCAGGCGGGCGGCGTGGTATCCGATGGCGCAGGAGGAGGTGCACTCGATGGTCCTGGCAGTCTCCTCCAGGACCTGCAGGTCCTCCATCTTCCCCTTCCCCTCCAGAATCCTGCCCATCAGGGTGGAGAGCTGCCCCAACCCGATGCGGCAGGGCACGCACTTCCCGCAGGTCTGGGCGTGGCAGAGGTTCAGAAAATTGCGGGCCATGTCGATGGGGCACAGTCCCGGCGGCGACGACGCGATCCGGCGCTCCATATCGTGGTAGAGCTGATCCACCACCATCTGGGCCTGGTCCGGCGTCTTGATATCCAGTCTGCTCAAATGACGTCACGCTCCTTCTCACTTCGCTTTGTATAATTATCAAATTTTTATGCAAAATATTTCAAATCCTCTCCCTTTTCACGGAATAATTATACTATTCGATTCACGGAATGTCCAGAGGGTTTTGACAAAAATTTATCAAGGGGACCGCCTTCCGCAAAATAGCAAAAGGCAGCCCCCTTCTTCACCTGGTTTTTGTCAGTTCCGCACAAGCGCGCGTCCGTGCCCCAGTTCCGCGAACGCTCCGTCCGCAATGGCCGGCACGCCGGCCACCAGCACATAGTCCATGCCCTCCGCGTATTGACAGGGGTCCCCATAGGTCCCCCGCTCACGGATCGCGGCCGGGTCGAAAATGCAGAGGTCCGCATCCCATCCCTCCCGCAGCAGGCCCTTCCCCCGCAGGCGCAAAAGCCGGGCCGGGAGGGATGTCATCTTCCGCACCGCTTGGGGGAGCGAGAGCGCCCCCTCCTGCCCCACATACTTTTCAATGACTCTCGCGAAGGTCCCGTAGACCCGCGGATGGGGTTGTCCCTCGGTGGGGTAGGTGCTGTCAGAGATCACGGCGGCGCTGTCATCCCGCAAAATGCGGACAATGTCGCTCTCAGCGGCGATAAAATCGATCATGGTGATCTCACACCGCTCACTGACAAGCAGATCATAGGCGGTTTCAAAGGGGTCCTTCCCCAGGCGCCGGGCGATCTCGGCGATGGACAGTCCCTGATAGGGCTGGTTCTCCGGCCGGCGCAGGGTGGAGCAGAGGATGTTCTCCCACCCCACCATGCCGGCGATGTTGTCAAAGTCCGTTCCGGTCTGAATGCGGTGGGTCAGGAGCTTCCTCTGCTGGGGGCTGCGCAGGCGCTCCGTGATGGCCTCCGTCCCCCCTGTCAGGAAGTCCGGGGGCAGGATGTGGATGAGCTGGGTGGAGCCGGCGGTGTAGGGATAGGCGTCGCAGAACACACGCAGTCCCCGTTCCCGGGCCTCCCGAAGCCGCTCCAGCGCCCGAGGGACCTTGCTGTCCCAGTTGCGCCGCCCCATGGCTTTCAGATGGCTGATCTCCACCTGGACGTCCAGGGCCTCCGCCGCCGCCAGCATCTCTTCCAGGGCGTCCAGCACGCCGTCCCCCTCCTCCCGCATGTGGACGGTGATGGGAACCGGGCCGCCGGCAAAGGGGCGCAGCATCTCCAGGAGTTCCTCCCTGGTGGAGAAGCACTCCGGTGCGTACCCCAGGCCCAAAGAGATGCCAAGCGCCCCATCAGCCAGGGCGGCGCCCAGGCGCTCCTGAACCCGCCCGGTCTGGCCGGCGCTCAGGTGTTCGCAGGCGTACCCCGCCACCGACGCCCGGGCCGTCCCGGCTCCCGCCAGCATTCCCACGTGGATCGCCGGCCGGACAGCCTGCGCCGCCGCCAGATAGGCCGCCATGGAGTCCGCAGGCGTCTCCTCCCCCAGCGCGCCGGTAATGGGGCGGAGATAGTCCAGCACTGCCTGGCGGTAATCCCCGTCGATCGGGGCCGCCGAGAGGCCGCAGTTGCCGCTGACAATGGTGGTGAGGCCCTGTTTCAATTCCAGCTTTCCAAAATCCGCCCGGAACACCGCGCCGTCGGCGTGGCGGTGGATGTCGATGAATCCCGGCGTCACTACCCGCCCGGCCGCGTCAATGGTCTGTTCCGCTCCGCTCAGGTCCTCTCCGATGGCGGCTATTTTCCCGTCCCGGACCGCCAGATCCCCGAAATGGGGCGCTCCCCCGCTGCCGTCGATGATGCAGCCGTTCTTGATGAGCAGATCATACATACAAACCTCCCGGCCCTCCCAAAAGGGAGGGCCTTTCCCAGCGTTCTACCGCGATTGTAGCACCTGGAGGAGATTTGTCAACGGTGCGGCGGGATGTCCGCCTACAGCCATCCCCGGATTCGGTCCCACTCCCGCTCCGCCAAGGCGTAGACGCCGCTGAAGTCCACCGCGCTGTTGTAGGTCTTTTCCAGCTCGTCGTGGGCAGCTTTCGCCGCCCGGAGTCCCTCGACCCCCTCCTCCAGCAGCAGTCCATGCATCCGGCGGTAAAACCGGCAGCGGGCCTTGTTCTGGCGCAGATGCCGCTGGTCCAGCAACGCGTCCATGTGGACGCGGCGGTAGGGCGTTCCGGGGTACTCCATGCCCGGAGCCGATGTGACAAAGGCCAGGCGCAGCTCCGGCAGGATCAGATGCTGAATGCGCTCCGGCCGGTCCGGGTCGAGGCAGGCAACCGTGTCGTATCCCCGCTCAGCGGCCGCTTTTTCTACCGCGGCCATCAGGCGGCAGCCGATGCCGCCGCTGTCCAGCAGCGCATAGACCCGGTCCGCCAGGGCATCCACCGTGTCAAACCGCCACATCAGTCCCTTATGGGTGGGACCGCCCAGATAGCGGCGCTCCGTCCTCCCGGCGCCGCCGCCCCGGCGGCCCAGCTCCCGGGCGATGATCCCGGCGGCGCGGCGCTCCAGCTTCTCCCGGTCATAGCCGGCGGTCAGCACCTCCCGCAAGGTATCCGCCACCTCTCCGGAGGCCTGGAGCGCCCGATAGGCGCGGACATAGGCGGCCTTGTAGTCGGCGGTGTGGCGAAGGATCGCTTCCCGGCGGCGCTTGCATTCCTCCACACAGTAGAACTGCCCCAGGTTCACATACCGGTCCACCGCGGCGGGATACTGCGGCTCCACCACATGGG
>CALXDE010000236.1 GCA_944386965.1 uncultured Oscillospiraceae bacterium | reverse complement strand
AGTTCTCCTTCCACCGGAAGAAGCAAGAATAACGTTAGAGGAGAAGATACATCCATGAAAATCACGGTACTTGGCAGCGGCGGCTGGGGCACGGCCCTGTCCATCCTGCTCCACGACAACGGCCATGAGGTGACGCTCTGGAGCTACGAGGCCCACGAGGCCGAGACGCTCCGCGCCACCCACGAGAACCCCATGCTCAAGGGGGTCGTCCTGCCCGATGGCATCACCTTTGTGAGCGACTTTGCCAGCGTGTCCGGCAGCGACATGGTGGTGTTTGCCACGCCCTCCTTCGCCGTGCGGCAGACGGCGAAAAACGCCGCGCCCTTCCTGCGCCCCGGCACGGCGGTGGTGTCCGTCACCAAGGGCATCGAGGGAAAGACGGGCCTTCGGATGACGGAGGTCATCCGCCAGGAAATTCAGGACTCCTGCCAGGTGGCGGCCCTCTCCGGTCCCTCCCACGCCGAGGAGGTGGGGCGCAAGGTGCCCACCGGCGTGGTGGCGGCCTGCGCCGATTTGAAGATGGCGGAGCTGGTCCAGGACGTGTTCATGAGTCCGGTGTTCCGGGTATACACCAACCCGGACATTGTGGGCGTGGAGCTGGGCGGGGCGCTGAAGAATATCATCGCCCTGTGCTGCGGCGTCAGCGACGGGATGGGCCTGGGGGACAACACCAAGGCGCTGATGATGACCCGGGGCATGACGGAGATGGCCCGGCTGGGGGTGGCCCTGGGGGGCCGGAGCGAAACCTTTGCCGGCCTCTCCGGCATGGGGGACCTGATCGTCACCTGCACCTCCATGCACTCCCGCAACCGCCGGGCGGGCATCCTCATCGGCAAAGGCGCGAGCGCCCAGCAGGCCATGAAAGAGGTGGGCGCCACGGTGGAGGGCTACTACGCCGCCGAGAGCGGCTACATGCTCTCCCAGCGGGCCAGCGTGGACATGCCCATCTGCCGCAGCGCCTACGAGGTGCTCTACCAGGGCCGCCCGGTCCAGCACGTGGTGGAGGATCTGATGGGCCGCCAGAAGCGGGGCGAGGCCGACGAGAGCTGGCTGTGAGAATGGTTTTTGCCTCAGCGCGCATACTACATCCGAACGAAGGCCCCCGGGGCAGCGCCCCGCGGGCCTTTTTCATCGGATTGCGGAGATTTTGAGGAGGGGAAACATCTGTATGGCGAAAATACTTTACACCAATGGAACCATTCTGACCATGGATGCCCCTGGGCGGGCGTCCTCTGTGCTGGTGGAGGACGGCGTGATCCGGGCACTGGACGCGGACCGGGCGTCCCTCACCGGCGCAGAGGTGGTGGACCTCCGGGGGCGGACCATGCTCCCGGCCTTCCTGGATGGCCACGGCCACCTCTCCGCCGTGGCAAACGGCCTTTTGCAGGCGGATCTCACGGACTGCGACAGCTTCGAGGCGATCCGCGCGCGGATCGCCGGTTATATTGCCCGGGAAAAGATCCCTGCCGGGGAGTGGGTGCTGGCCCAGGGCTATGACCACACGGCCCTGCAGGAGGGGACGCATCCCACCCTGGCGGTACTGGACGCGGCGGCGCCGGAGAACCCGCTGATGCTCCAGCACCGGTCCGGCCACATGGGGGTGGTGAACAGCCTGGGGCTCCGGCGCCTGGGCATCACGGCGGACACGCCGGACCTTCCCGGCGGAAAAATCGGCAAAAAGGACGGGAAACTCACCGGCTACCTGGAGGAGAACGCCTTCCTCCACTGCCAGAAGCAGGCGGACGCCCTGGATCTTGCGGCCCTGCTCCGGGCCTTTGAGCGGGCCCAGGGCCTCTACCTCCGCCACGGCATCACCACCATCCAGGAGGGGATGCTGCCGGAACAGCTGGTGCCGGTGTACCGGGAGCTGTGCCGGCAGAATCTGCTGGTGGTGGACGTGGTGGGGTACGCCGACGCGGCGGCCGGTCCCCAAATCCGGGAGAAGCTGCAAGACTGCGTGGGAGAGTACCGCGGTCGCTTCCGCCTGGGGGGCTACAAGATGTTCCTGGACGGCTCCCCCCAGGGCCGCACCGCCTGGATGCGCCGGCCCTACGCTGGGGAGACGGCGTACCGGGGCTATCCCACGCTGACGGACGGGCAGGTGGAGGCATTCCTCCGTCAGGGGGCGGCGGACGGGATGCAGGTCCTGGCCCACTGCAACGGGGACGCCGCGGCGGAGCAGTTTTTGACCGCGGCGGAGAAGCTGGAGGGGGAGGGGCTTGACCTGGCGGCCATTCGCCCGGTGCTGATCCATGGACAGCTGCTGGGGGTGGACCAGCTGGACGCCGTCAAGCGCACGGGCGTGCTTGTCTCCTTCTTTGCCGCCCATGTCTACCACTGGGGGGATGTGCATCTTCAGAACTTCGGCCTGGAGAGGGCGGAACAGATCACGCCCGCCCGGTCGGCCCTGGCGCGGGGCATCCCCTTCACCTTTCACCAGGACACGCCGGTGCTGCCGCCGGACATGCTGGAGACAATTTGGTGCGCGGTGAACCGCCGCACCAGAGGCGGCATCCAGATGCGGGAGGCCATCGGTGCGGCGGACGCCCTCCGGGCGGTGACGGTGAACGCCGCCTATCAGTATTTCGAGGAGGACAGCAAGGGGACCATCGCCCCGGGGAAGCGGGCGGACTTTGTGATTCTGGAGCAGAACCCGCTGGAGACGCCTCCGGAGGAGCTGCGGGAGATCCGGGTGCTGGAGACGATCCGGGGCGGGGAGAGCCTGTGGCGCCGGGAGGGATAGAAAAGAAAAAAGAAGGTCCCGCAATTCTGCGGGACCTTCTTTTCAGCGTATCTTAGGATCAGACAGCCCGGGTAACTTTGCCGGAGCGCAGGCACCGGGTACAAACATATACATGGCGAGGGGTACCGTCAATGATAGCCTTCACACGCTTGACATTGGGCTTCCAAGTCCGGTTGGAACGCCGGTGAGAGTGGGAAACCTGAATCCCGAAGGTGACGCCCTTGTCGCAAAACTGACACTTAGCCATCCGCTGCACCTCCTTGCTGTACGGACTTTGTCCGCTTACTGACGTAAGCCACAGCGAATATATTAGCACGACTTGCTGAAAAATGCAAGAAGAATTTTTCAAAAAAGCGAAAAAACTGTCACAGCCGCCGGGAGAGGCCGCCGGGCGCCGCAGATAGTCCTTGTATTTGACGGCCCGCTACGGTATAATATAGTCACATGTCTATCGATCTGACGAGAACTTTTGGACGCGGAGGGACGGGAATGATACGAGACGAAGTAAAAGAGACAGTCAAACTGAAAAACATGGTGGAGCACTTCGGCTTGAAGGTGCTGCACAAGGGCAAGGACTATGACACGGTCCTCCTGGGCATCAAGGATGTCAACCGGCCGGGCCTGCAGTTTGTGGGGTTCTACGACTATTTTGATACCCGCCGCCTGCAGGTCATCGGTATGGCGGAGACGAAGATGCTCGAACAGCTGACACCGGAGAATCGCACCAAGAGCTTTGACAAGTTCTTCTCCTATGACATCCCCGCCCTGGTGATCTCCCGGGATCTGGACTGCTTCCCGGAGTGCATGGCCATGGCGGAAAAGCACCAGCGCACCCTGCTGGAAACCAGCGATACCACCGTGGTCTTCACCAGCAAGGTCATCGACTACCTCAACCATGAGCTGGCCTCCACCATCACCCGCCACGGCGTGCTGCTGGACGTCAACGGCGAGGGCATCCTCATTGTGGGGGACAGCGGCATCGGCAAGAGTGAGACGGCCATCGAGCTGGTCAAGCGGGGCCACCGCCTGGTGGCGGACGACGCGGTGGAGATCCGCCGGGTGTCCGACCAGCTCATCGGCAAGGCGCCGGAGCTCATCCGCCACTACATCGAGCTGCGGGGCATCGGCGTCATCGACCTGCAGCAGCTGTTCGGCATGGGGGCGGTGAAGCTGGAGTCCCAGATCGATCTGGTGGTGCAGATGGAGCGCTGGCAGGAGGACAAGTTCTACGACCGGCTGGGCCTGGACGAGCAGAAGATGAACATTCTCGGGGTAGAGCTGCCCATGGTGACCATTCCGGTGCAGCCGGGGCGGAATCTGGCCGTCATCGTGGAGGTGGCCGCCATGAACAACCGCCACAAGCGCTATGGCTTCAACTCCGCGCTGAAGATCACCCAGGAGATCGAGGCCCATACCCGGCAGGCCACACAGCAGTAAAGGAGAGAGAGCATGTACACCATCGGAATCGATGTGGGCGGCACCAATTTGAAGGCCGGCCTGGTGAACGAGGACTATGAGATCGTGGCCTCCAGCAAGATGCCCCTGGTCTGGGAGTCCCAGGAGAAGCTGGCCGGGGATCTGTCGGCCCTGGCGGAGGACGCGGCGGCGCAGAAGGGTGTCTCCAGGGAGGAGATCACCTCCATCGGCATCGGATTTCCCGGCGCGGTGGACAGCCGGCGGGGCGTGGTGATTCAGACTGTCAATATCCCCATCCGGGAGATGCCCATTGCCGCGCTGATGCGCGGGCGGTGGGATGTCCCCATCCATCTGGGCAACGACGCCGACTGCGCCGCCCTGGGGGAGTTTTATCACTACGGCAGCGGCGATATCGAGAGCCTGATCCTGGTGACCCTGGGCACCGGCATCGGGACAGGAATCATCGTCCGGGGACAGATCTGGTCCGGACACAACGGAACCGGCGGCGAGGGCGGGCACATGGTCATTGTCCACGGCGGGGAGCTGTGCACCTGCGGCCGGCGGGGCTGCTGGGAGCGGTATGCCTCCGCCAGCGCCCTGGTCCGCCAGACCCGGGCGGCCATGGAGGCCAACCGGGACAGCGCCATGTGGGGCATGACCGGAAACGACCCGGAAAGGGTCAGCGGCCGCACCGCTTTCGAGGCCATGCGCGCCGGAGACGCCGCGGGCCGGGAGGTGGTGGAGGCATATATCCGCTACCTCAGCGACGGGCTGACCAATCTCATCAACCTCCTCCAGCCGGACGTGGTCTGTCTGGGGGGCGGCGTCAGCCATGAGCGGGAGGAGGACCTGCTGCTGCCGGTGCGCCGGCGGGTGGCGGAGATCAGCTACGAGCGGAACATGTCCGTGCCCCACACGGATATCATCACCGCCAAGCTGGGCAACGATGCCGGCATTATCGGCGCGGCTCTGCTTGGAAAATAAAGGGGAAGGAGCGCTTATGCCCTGGTACGAGTCCTTTGACAAACTGCGCGCCCGGCGCCTTCGGGTCCTCCAGGATGAGCCCATGAGCCGTCACACCACCTTCCGGTTGGGGGGGGCGGCCCGGCGCATGGCCTTTCCGGAGACGGAGGCGGAGCTGACGGAGCTGCTGGAGCTGGCGGAAGGGGAGGGGTATCCCTACACCGTGATCGGCAATGGGTCGAACCTGCTGGCCCCGGACGGGGGACTGGAGCGGCTGGTGATCAACACCTCCCGCATGGATACGGTCACCGTCGAGGGAACAGTGGTCCGCGCCCTGGCTGGCGCGACCCTGGCCCGGGCGGCCAACGCCGCCCAGCGCGCGGGCCTCACGGGGCTGGAGTTTGCCCACGGCATCCCCGGCACCCTGGGGGGCGGGATCTTTATGAACGCGGGGGCCTACGGCGGGGAGCTGTGCCAGGTGGTGCGGTCGGTCCGGGCCTGGTTCCCCGGAGAGGGAGTCGTGACGCTTGGCAACGGGGACTGCCGCTTTGGCTACCGCCACAGTGTGTTTTCGGAAAAGCCCGGGGTGGTCCTGTTCGCGGAGCTGGCGCTGACAGCGGGGGATGCCGCCGCCATCAAGGCAAAGATGGAGGAGCTGGCGGCCAGACGCCGCCAGAGCCAGCCCCTGGAATTTCCCAGCGCCGGCAGCACCTTCAAGCGGCCGGAGGGATACTACGCCGGGACGCTGATCGACCAGTGCGGGCTGAAGGGGACCCAAGTGGGGGGTGCCCAGGTGTCTCCCAAGCACGCCGGCTTTATCGTCAACACCGGCGGGGCCACCTGCGCCGATGTGCTGGCCCTGATCGCCAGGGTGCAGGAGCGCGTGCGGGAGAGGACCGGGGTGACGCTGGAGCCGGAGGTCCGGATTCTGCGGGATTGACGGGAGAGCAGGGGTGTGTTATGGAGATTCTGATTATCTCGGGCCTGTCCGGCGGAGGAAAGAGTAAAACGGCCTCTATTCTGGAAGATATCGGCTATTACATTGTGGATAACATGCCGGCGGGCATGATCCTGAAATTCGCGGAATTCTGCAGCGCCGTGCGGGGGAAATATGACCGGGCGGCGCTGGTATATGATGTGCGGGCAGGGGAGGATTTCGGGGAATTTTTCCGCGTTCTGGCGGAGCTGCGCCGCAGCCGGGACTACACCTGCCGCCTGCTGTTTCTGGAGGCGTCGGTGGACACCATTGTCATGCGCTATAAGGAGACGCGGCGGCCCCATCCCCTCCGGGACGCTTACGACTCCCTGGAGGCGGCGGTGCGCCACGAGGCCGCTCTCATGCGCCCGGTGCGGGAGGAGGCGGATTTTGTCATTGACTCCACCACCTACTCCACCGCCAAGCTCCGGGGAGAGCTGCTGCGGCTGTTCGGCGACGGGCGGGCCCAGGCGGACCTGACGGTGAACGTGGTGTCCTTCGGCTTCAAACATGGCCTTCCCATGGAGGCAGATCTGGTGTTCGATGTGCGGTTTATGCCCAATCCCTACTATATCGAGGCACTGCGGGACAAAACGGGCCTGGATGAGGAGGTGTACCGCTATGTGTTTTCCTTCCCCCAGACCCGGGCGTTTATGGAGCGGCTGGAGAATCTGCTGGATTTCCTGCTGCCCTATTACAAGGAGGAGGGGAAGGCGGTGCTGGTGGTGGCCATCGGCTGCACCGGCGGTCACCACCGCTCCGTGGCGGTGACCCGGGCGCTGGTGGAGCATCTTCAGAGTCTGGGCTGCCGGGTGACGGAGAATCACCGGGATATGACGAGGAATTGAGCGGAGATCATGCGGGACATTCGAAGACGACCCAATCCCGGGCGGGGGCCCCGGATCGCCGCCATCGGCGGCGGCACGGGGCTGAGCACCATGCTGCGGGGGTTGAAGGAATATACGGCCAATCTCACCGCCATTGTCACCGTGGCCGATGACGGCGGCGGCTCCGGGGTGCTGCGCCAGGAGCTGGGCATGCTGCCCCCCGGGGACATCCGCAACTGTATGGAGGCCCTGGCCAATGCCGAGCCGCTGATGCGGGAGCTGATGCACTACCGGTTTACCGAGGGGTCCCTGGCGGGGCAGAGCTTTGGAAATCTCTTCCTGGCCGCCCTCAACGGGATCTCTCCCACCTTTGACGAGGCGGTGGCCCGGATGAGCCAGGTCCTGGCCATCACCGGCCAGGTGCTGCCGGTGACCACGGCCGACGTGCAGCTGGAGGCGGAACTGGAGAACGGGGCCCGGGTGGTGGGAGAGAGCAAGATCTTCTACTGCAAGAAGCGGGAGGACTGCCGAATCCGTCGGGTCCGGCTGCTGCCGGAACACCCCAAGGCCCTGCCCGGGGCGCTGGAGGCCATTGAACAGGCGGATATGATCGTGTTTGGCCCCGGGAGCCTCTACACCAGCATTATCCCCAACCTGCTGGTGGACGGCATCGTGGACGCGGTGCGCAGGGCCCGCGGCCTGAAGGTTTATGTGGCCAATGTCATGACCCAGGAGGGGGAGACGGAGGGATACACCCTCTCCGACCACATCCGGGCCATGTTTCAGCACGCCGGCGGCGGCGCCCTGTTCGACCTGTGCCTGGTCAACGGCGCGCCCATTGCCCCGGCCCTGCTGGAGGCCTATGCCAGGGAGGGGGCGGAGCCGCTGGAGGTGGACCGGGCGGCGTGCGAAGCGCTGGGCGTGGAGATCGTGGAGCGGGCGGTGGCCGGGACCAGCGGCGCCCTGGTCCGCCACGATCCGGAGCGACTGGCGGCGGCGCTGCTGGATATCCACAGCCAGCGCAGCGTCCGCATCGCCGGCGGCGTCGGGTATCGGACAGAGATATAGACAGATATCGATAAAAATGGAGGAGGGGAAGCGGTGTCCTATTCATCCCAGGTGAAGGGAGAGCTGTGCCGGGAGGGGCTGCAGAAACTTTGCTGCGCCCGGGCGGAGGCCTATGGCGCGCTGCTCTACTGCAACACGTTTTCCGGCCGGGAGATCCGCATCATCACCGAGAGCGCGGACTTTGCCGCCCGGCTTCCAAAGCTTTTCCAGCGGGCGTTTTCCCTCTCCTTTGACCGCCTGCCGGAGGAGGATGTGGGCCGGGGTAAGTACATCTTTCAGATCACGGACCAGGAGAAGCTTGCCGCCATGATCGAGACATTCGGATACGACCCCCGGCAGCACATCGTCCTCCACATCAACTTTGCCCTGCTGGAGGAGGAGTGCTGCCGCTCGGCCTTTCTGCGGGGGGCGTTTCTGGCGGGGGGCAGCGTCACCGATCCGGCCAAGCGCTACCATCTGGAGCTGGCCACCTCCCACGCCCAGGCCAGCCGGGAGATGACGGCCCTGCTCCGGGACATGGGGTATGACCCCAAGGACGTGGGCCGCAGCGGCTACCAGGTGACCTATTTCAAAAACAGCCAGCAGATCGAGGAGCTGCTGACGGCCATGGGCGCCCCGGTGGCGGCGATGGAGATGATGAACGCCAAGGTGGAGAAGGACCTGAGAAACGAGGTCAACCGCCGGGTCAACTGTGAGGCGGCCAACGTAGGCAAGACGGTGGACGCCGCCCAGGAGCAGCTCTCCGCCATCTCCCGCCTCTATGAGCAGGGGCGGGTGGAGAGCCTGCCGGAGAAGCTCAAGGAGACGATCGTCCTCCGGGAAACCTATCCGGAGCTGTCCCTGAGCGAGCTGGCCGCGGAGTTTGATCCGCCCATCAGCAAGTCGGCCCTCAACCACCGGCTGCGCAAGCTGGTGGACTTGTCCAGACAGTAGAGAATCACACCACAACATTTGGGGAGAGGAGCGGGATATGGCTTCTTTTGTGCACCTCCATGTCCATACGGAATATAGCCTCTTGGACGGCGCCTGCCGCATCCGGGATCTGGCCCGGCGGGTCAGAGAGCTGGGCCAGAGCGCGGTGGCCATCACGGACCACGGCTGCATGTACGGCGCCATCGACTTCTACCGCGCCTGCAAGGCAGAGGGGGTCAAGCCCATCATCGGCTGCGAGGTGTATGTGACGCCCCCGGGGCGCACCCGCTTCCAGAAGGTCCACGAGTTTGACGCCGAGAGCCGGCACCTGGTGCTGCTGTGCAAGGATGAGGAGGGATACCGGAACCTCAGCTACATGGTGAGCATGGGGTATACCCAGGGGTTCTACATCCGCCCCCGCGTCGACATGGAGCTGCTGCGGGAGCACCACGGCGGGCTCATCGCGCTGTCGGCATGTCTGGCCGGGGAGATCCCCCGGCGGATTTTGAACGTGTCCTATGACAGCGCCAAGGCCTATGCCCTGGAGATGCAGGACCTCTTCGGGGAAGGGAACTTCTATCTGGAGCTCCAGGACCACGGCATCCGGGACCAGCGCGCTGTCAACGAGGGGCTGCTGCGCATCCACAACGAAACCGGCATCCCCCTGGTGTGTACCAACGACTGCCACTACCTGGCCAGGGAGGACGCCCAGGCCCACGACATCCTGCTGTGCATCCAGACGGGGAAGACCGTGGATGACGAGAACCGCATGCGCTATGAGCCCCAGAATTTTTATGTCCGCTCCACCGAGGAGATGGAGTCCCTGTTCGCGCGTTTTCCGGACGCCCTGGCGAACACGGTGGACATCGCGGAGCGGTGCAACCTGGAGTTAACCTTTGGCACCTACCATCTGCCCCGGTTCCAGCTGCCGGAGGGGTACGACGCCTTCTCCTATATGAAGGAGCAGTGCGAGCGGGGCTTTGTCCGGCGCTACGGGGACAGCCATCCGGAGTACCGGAAGCAGCTTGTCTATGAGATGGATATGATCCAGCGCATGGGCTTCACCGATTACTTTCTCATTGTCTCCGACTTTGTCAATTACGCCCGAAATGCCGGGATTCCCGTGGGGCCGGGACGGGGCAGCGCCGCCGGGAGCATGGTCAGCTACTGTCTCCACATCACCGACATCGACCCCATGCAGTATGGGCTGTACTTTGAGCGCTTTCTGAACCCCGAGCGGGTCAGCATGCCGGATATCGACATGGACTTCGGCGACACCCGCCGGGACGAGGTGTTCGACTATGTCAAGCGGAAGTACGGGGACGACCATGTGGCCCACATCGTCACCTTCGGCACCATGGCCGCCCGGGCGGCCATCCGGGATGTGGGCCGGGTGCTGAATATGCCCTATGCCGACGTGGACGTGGTGGCCAAGCAGGTGCCCGCCGGGCCCGGCGCCCTCCACATCACTCTGGGGGAGGCCCTGCGCCTGTCCAAGCCTCTGAAGGATATGTACGACGCCGACGAACAGGTGCGGCGCCTCATCGACATGGCGCGGGCCCTGGAGGGCATGCCCCGCCACGCCTCCACCCACGCCGCCGGCGTGGTCATCACCCGGGAGCCGGTGGTGAACTATGTGCCCCTGGCCACCAACGACGAGACGGTGGTCTGCCAGTACACCATGACCACCCTGGAGGAGCTGGGACTTCTCAAGATGGACTTTTTGGGCCTGCGGAACCTGACGGTGCTGGCGGACGCGGTGCAGATGGTCCGGCGGCGGGAGCCGGACTTTGATCTGAAGAACATCCCGGAGGATGACCAGGAGGTCTTCGACATGCTGACGGCGGGGAAGACCAGCGGCGTGTTCCAGATGGAGTCGGCGGGCATGACCGGCGTGTGTGTGGGGCTGCGGCCCCAGTCCATCGAGGATCTCACCGCCATCGTGGCGCTCTACCGCCCCGGCCCCATGGATTCCATCCCCAAGTTTATCGCCTGCAAGCACGACCCCAGTCTGGTCACCTACCGGCATCCCTCCCTGGAACCCATTCTCTCCATCACCTATGGGTGCATCGTCTACCAGGAGCAGGTGATGCAGATTTTCCAGCAGCTTGCCGGATACTCCCTGGGCCAGGCGGACATGGTCCGCCGGGCCATGAGCAAGAAGAAGGTCAAGGACATCGAGCGGGAGCGGGAGGCGTTTCTCCACGGGGACCCGGACCGGCACATCGCCGGCTGTGAGGCCAACGGCATCCCGCCGGAGACGGCTCAGGCCATCTACGATGAGATCTACGACTTCGCCAATTACGCCTTCAACAAGGCCCACGCCGTCTCCTACGCGGTGGTGGCCTATCAGACCGCGTGGTTCAAATGCCACCACCCCAAGGAGTATATGGCGGCCCTGCTCACCAGCGTGCTGGACAACTCCGACAAGGTTTCCGAGTATATCAACGAGTGTCGGGACTGCGGCATCGCCCTGCTGCCGCCGGACGTGAACCGCTCCGACGACAGCTTTACCGTGGAGGAGGAGGGTATCCGCTTCGGCCTGGTGGCCATCAAGAACATTGGCCGGGGATTGATCCAGTCCCTGATGGCCGAGCGGGAGCGGGGCGGCCCCTTCCGGGGGTTCCAGGATTTCTGCGAGCGGATGTATGACAAGGATCTCAACAAGCGGGCGGTGGAGAATCTGATCCGCTCCGGGGCCATGGACAGCCTGGGGGCCAGGCGCTCCCAGCTGATCGCCGTCTATGAGAAGGCGCTGGACAGTGTCAGCGCCCGGCGGAAACAGAATCTGGAGGGGCAGATGGACTTCTTCGGCATGGCCAGCGCGGCCAGTTCCCGCCACGGGGAGATCGAGCTGCCGGATCTGCCGGAGTACACCCCCGGCGAACGGATGGCCATGGAACGGGAGAGCACGGGCCTCTACCTCACCGGTCACCCCATGCACGCCTATCGCCCGGCGGCCAAGGCGGCGGGGGCGGCGCCCATCGGCGCCATCAACGAGGACTTTGGACGGGAGGATGGTCCCCGCCGCTTCCGGGACGAGCAGCGCGTCACCGTTGCCGGCATTGTCACCTCCAGCAAGACCAAGACCACCCGGAACAACACCCTTATGGCCTATGTGACGGTGGAGGACGAGACGGGCTCCATCGAGCTGCTGTGCTTCAGCAGGACGCTGCAGGGCAGCGGAGCCTATCTCCGGGAGAATCAGGCGGTGCTGGTGCGGGGGCGGCTCTCCGTCCGGGATGAGAAGGCGCCCCAGATCCTCTGCGACAGCGCGGTGCCCTTGGACGACGAGGCGGCGCTGGCCGCCGCGCGGCAGCCCCGGCAGAGCGGGGAGGCGGAGAAGATGGCGGCGGGGGAGACGCTGTTTCTCCGTCTGCCCAGCGCCCAGGGAAAGGCGTTCCGCCATGTGCAGCTGACCTTGCAGATGTTTCCGGGCACCTCGCCGGTGAAGATCCGCCTTCTGGATACGGGAAAGCTCCTGGGCACCACATGCCTGCTCTACCAGTCTCTGGTGGAGGAGCTGCGGACCTATCTGGGGGAGGAGAACGTGGTGCTGCGGTGAGAGGACACATCAGACCATCAGGGAGGGCCGTACCCAAACGGGTACGGCCCTCCTTTTTCTCTCATATGCTGTTATGTCGGCTCCTCAAACAGGAGGTTGATGAGCTTTCCATAGATGGACTCGGCGTTTTTCCGGAACCGCTTCTCCAGCTCCCGGGCCATCTCCTCCTTGGTGACCAGCAGCTCCAGACGCATCACGTTGTCCAGTTCGTCGCTCAGGGAGAGCGTGACGGTATAGCCGCCCTTTTCCCGGGGCGCGGTGGAGGCGGTGACCAGGGAGTTGCGCCGCAGATGCTGGTTGTACTGGGCGATGTTCCGCTCCACCTGCATGCGCACGGAGTAGGGCAGACTGCTCTCGCAGATGGCGCTGTTGTCCCGGCCCTTTTTGGTGATGGCATAGAGCCCGTCGCGCAGGGACAGGTGCTCGGTGCGCACCAGATCCGCCAGACACGCCGAGAAGTCAAAGTAGTCCACTCCGCTGTCGCACATGGCCAGGTCCTGCAGCACCTCGAAGGGCACCGGTTCGATCACCCGGGCGGCGATATAGAGGATCAGAAATTTGATTTCCAGATTGTCGCTGATAAAACCAACCTGCATCCCGGTCCGTCGCTCCTTTCGTCACGGTATATGTTATTATACAATTTTTCCGTCGGTTTGTATAGTCCATTTTTCACCCCCGCGCCCCTTGGGCATACACTGGATTGAAGGCAAGTGCCTTCGATGAGTACTTACTAGGAGGTTATCCCATGGCTGATAAATGCAAGACCCCCGGCCCCATCAACTCCTGTGGGGAGTACCGCGAGGCCGTTTGCATCCATACCAAGAAGATTTACGATTCCTGCAAAGACAAGGACTGTATCGAGGACCTGCGCTTCTATCCCACAGTGGGGAGCCAGGACATTCTGGACCGGGCCGCCTCCATCAAGGGGGGCAGCGCGGAGCTGCTGTATACCTACATTGATGTGGAGCCGG
>CALXDE010000235.1 GCA_944386965.1 uncultured Oscillospiraceae bacterium | reverse complement strand
GCGGAGAAGCGGCGGGGCGGGCACACTTCTTCCTAAAAGTGATGTGGTCCAGGGGAGAACCGTCATCCGGGACAGCCGCCCCGTCGGGACCGCTCCCCTCTGCTCCTCCCCCGCGGTTGGGAACCGCACCGCTCCTGTCAGCCGCCCGGTTTCCTGGCGGACAGCCGCCCGCGTCCCGAGGACGGAGCCTGTTTCGCCGCGGTTTTCCAGCCGCGCTGCCGGCACGGCGGCCTCCCCACGGAAGCCTCCGCGCCCTGTCGCGGAATCGTTCCATTGCCTCCACAGCAGCGCTGGATATGCCCCGCCGCCCCGCGGCATGGAGGAGGACAGCATCGCCCCGCGTCCGCCGGGGATCTGCCGCACAAGCGCCGAAATCCCGGGGGGCAAAAATGCCTCATAGCGCCCGGAGAGCGGTACGCCCCTGTGCCCGGAAAGGCCGACTGCGGGAAATTCTTTCCACCCTCCGCCGGAGATCTGCCTCGGGGCAAGCCCCGCCGGCGCTGCCGTCTCCGGGGACCGCGCCCCGGAGCGGAGGATCACCGCCTGAAGCGGCGCGTCATCCGCCTTCTCTGCCGGGGCCCGCCGCTCCTTCGGCGGCGCGGACTGCTCCGCGGCCGGCCCGGAGGCCGCCGCTTTTTTCGGCCGCCGGCCGCTGGGGTCCTTTGGATTCTCTGGATTCTCTCTTGCTGCACGTTCGGCACCCGCGGCCTCCTGCGGCCGCTGTGCGCCGGTATATCTCGGCCGGCCCTCTTCCGGCCCGGACCGCTCCTCCGCTCCAGCGGATTTTTCGGACTTTCTGGCGCGGCTTTTCCGCCGGACCTCCTGTCTGGAACGCTGCTCCCCAGCCTCCGCCTGCCGCCCCACCAGCGGTAAGCCCGCCAGCTTGGAGGCCGCCGCGCCCTCCCCGGGAAACGCCAACGCCCGGAGGGCCGGCGTCTCCTGTGGCCGAGCCCCCGCCGGGCCCACCGGCGGTATCCGGGCAGATCGCCCTGACACCGCGGCAGCCGCCGCGCCGGGACCGGGAAGTCGTACCGTCAACTCCGGGTTCCTATTGTCGTTTTTTTTTAATTCTCCGGCCAGCTCCCTGATGGCCCGTTGAAATTCTCCGCTCTGGTAGAGATTCTGCCGCACCGCCCGCTCGATCTCCCCTGCCCGGGCGCGCACCGCGCCGCCGGACTGGGAGAGCGCCTGCCGCAGCTGGTTTGTCAGCTGGAGGTTCAGCGTGGCCTGATTGCGCAGGAAGGTGTTGCTCTGGTCGGAATAGGCCCGCAGCTGCATCAGGAGATTCACCACCAGCGGCTGCTGGGGCGCCGTCTCCCCCTGCTGCGCGGCGGCGGGGCGCGCATAGCGCAGAGACTCCAGATGCATCGGTGTCCCCGCCGCGCTTCTCCGGAGGATGGCGGTGCAGAAGCCCGCGTTGTCCCCGGGCAGGGCAAAGCGCCCGATGCCTGTACCGATGACACCGGTAACCGGCTTGAAGTGTCCGATGGAAATAACCGCCGCCTCCTTTCCCGCCCCTCCAGGCGCTCTCAGAAGAGCGACGGAACGGGGATGTTCTTCAGTCCCTTGTGGGTGATGGTAAACGTCTCAATCAGCGGCGCGGAGCGGGTGGCGTCCAGATCGCTCAGCTCCCACTCCACCACCCCCTGGGAGATGAAGGAGTAGATGGCCTTGATGCTCTCGCCCTTGTCCAACACCAGGATCAGCCCCAGCGCCCCCTGGGCCTCGATGGCCTGGGCGCCTGTATAGCCCGCCAGCAGGCCCAGTATGCTCAGTTCCCGCATCTGATAGCCCCGCTTGAAGGTCAGCCGGTAGGGCTCCGTCTGGGGCTTGGGGATCAGGATGGGGTAGTCGTTGCGCCCGCCCTCGCTGACAAAGTCCACCGAGCGCTGGGTGCTGATACCCGAGACGCTCTGAAACCCCAGGGTCACGGCATTGAACATCACAATGAACCGGACCGACACAATGGGATCGTAATGGCTGCTGCGTTTGACAAAAAACGGCAGATCCACCGCCAGCTCCCTCCTCCCCTAAAAGACGTCAAAAATATTCTTGCCCTGGGTTTCCTGGTTCATCTGGTCGTTGATGCGGGAAACCTCCCGGCAGAAGCGCAGCCGCTCCCGGTGCTCCATGGCCATCAGCTCCTCATAGCCCCAGTGCAGATAATATCCCAAAAAAGCTATCTCCTCGTAGATGCGGTCCAGGGGATAGCTTTTCGCTATTCCCCCAGCAGCGGCACCTCGACCTTGAACTTCTCGCCGCAGCTGGGGCAGGTGACCTCGATCCGGATGGGCTCCACGGCATTGATCTGCTGATAGAGATTCTGCAGATAGGCCATGTCCGACGAGGGCAGCTTCTCAATGATCTTGTTGTCAATGGCCGGGAGGCTCCCCAGCCTGGTGATGACCCGGGTCATGAGCACCACGCTCAGATAAGCGGGGTTCTGCTGGACTCTGGGGTCCTTGAGAGGCAGGATCTCGTCCGCCGCTGTGGCAAAGCGCATGGTACCCTCCCGGTGGACGGTCCCGCTCTCATCCATATACCCTCTGGGAAGGGTAAAGGGGTATTCAGTCTGATAGGCCATAGTCGGCTACCTCACTTCATGTGGTTGGGTTTCAGGAGATCATGGCACTGCCGCGCCCCCGTCCAGGCAGGCGAGGACGCGGCAGTGTTCCATCATCAGTCTGTTCTGGTCAGACCCTCGTGGGCCAGCTCGATGGTTTCAATGGCCACCTCGGAGGAGGTGCCGTTGAAATCGGGGGCGGTGTACTTCACCGGCCAGGCGTTGATGCAGCGCCAGGACGCGGCGGGAGAGCCCTCCTCGTCCAGGGCCGTCAGGGTCACCGTCTTCTTCTCGATGGTCCCCTCGGTGATGTCAATGAGCCAGTCGTAGAGCACCATCGTCTCCGAGGAGCCCCACTTCAGGGTGATGTTGCCGTATTTGATGAGGCCGGGGAGCTTGGTGGGGGTGATGGCGGGGTCGTCGCCGGCCCGGTACTCCACCACGTCCATGGTGGCGTCAAAGCCGCTGACCTCGCTGAAGCTGCCCGCGTCCAAACCGTCGATCTCCAGACGGAATCTAAAATTTCTGTATGGAAGCACTGCTTATGTCACTCCTTCATCGTAAGCATATTCGGTCCAGGGAAGCGCGTCTTACTCGCCCGTCTTCTGGGTCAGGCGGAAGATCACGAACTCAGCGGGCTTCACCGGGGCCACGCCGATGACGCAGACCAGGCGGCCGTTGTCGATGTCGTCCTGGGTCATGGTGTTGGTGCCGATGTTCACAAAGAACGCGTCGGCGGTGGTGGCGCCGGCCAGGGCGCCGCTGCGCCACACACCCTCCAGGAACACCTCGATGGTGCGGCGGACACGAATCCACAGCAGCTCATCGTTGGGCTCAAAGACCACCCAGTTGGTGTTGGCCTTGATGGACTCCTCCAGGAAGATGAACAGGCGCCGGACGTTGACGTACTTCCACAGCGGCTTGGAGCTGGCGGTCCGGGCGCCCCAGACCCGGATGCCCTGACCCGGGAAGCGGCGGATGAGGTTGACGCCGTTGGGGTTGAGCATATCCTGCTCGGCGGTGTTGTAGGTGACGGCAAGGCCCGTGCAGTTGGCCACCGTCTCGTTGGCCGGGGCCTTGTGGACGCCCCGGGTGTTGTCGCTGCGGGCGTAGATGCCCAGCACCGAGCCGGAGGGCGGGATCAGCGTGTTGCGCTTGTCCAGGGGATCGTACACCTCCAGCCAGGGGTGGTACATGGCGCAGTAGTCGCTGTCCAC